>JBJYXQ010000054.1:3234-5626 GCA_046260035.1 Anaerolineae bacterium | reverse complement strand
TGGCGCATAGTATGCCTCTGCAGTATCAAAAGGTCAAAATGCGCGCCGTGCCAATACTTCTTTTCATTTGACAATTTTCGGCTTTTGTTCTAAAATACATCCGTAACAGATATATCATTAACGGACATATTCTTATGGAGGTAACACAATGACCCTCCCAGAGAGGCAAAACCCTGAAGCACTGCTCCCCTTGACGCCCACCGTGTTTCACATTCTCCTGGCGCTTGCCGATGAAGAGCGGCATGGCTACAGCATCATGAAAATTGTCGCTACGCAGACCGATGGGCACATCGAGATGGGGCCGGGGACACTGTACGGTTCCATCAAACGCATGGTCGCCGCCAACCTGATTGCCGAATCCGACGAACGTCCCGACCCGGAGATGGATGACAGCCGCCGGCGTTACTATCGCCTAACCGGTCTGGGCGAGCAAGTGCTGGCACTCGAAGCCGCGCGCCTCGCCAAAGCGGTCCAACTGGCGCAACAAAGGGATCTGCTGCCAACGCCCCTCTTCGCGCCGGAGGTGGCATGATGGCGCAGCCAACGAAAGCACAAACCGCCGTCAGAATTTACACGGCGCTCCTCTGGCTGTATCCGCGCGCGCACCGGCAGGACTATGGTCGATTGATGGTGCAGCTTTTCCAGGATCAATGTAAGGAAGCATATGCCCAACAACGATTCTGGGGAATACTGCGGTTATGGCTACGCACACTCTGGGATTTGGTCACCACCGCGATTCAGGAACACCTGCACCTCGCCGCTCAGCTAGGGCTGGCAAATCAACCGCTAACGCCACTGCCCTGGCGGCAAGTGTTGTTGGCACTCCTGCCGGGTTTGTGGACAGTGCTCATACGCACCAGGCTGCTACCTTGGCTGCCGGGTTGGCTGGAACTAGGTGGGGTCTACCTGGCAAGTGGGCTGCTGTTGTGGAGTTGGCGGCGCAAACGACGTCTCGGGCGTTGGGTCTACCCGATTGCCAGTCTCGCCATCTACGGGCTGCCACTGGCGGTCGCCAGAATTCTCTTCCAGCAGGATGGTGGGACGCCCCCGCCACTGCTTAGCCGAGTGGTGACTGGCTGGCTCATCCCTCTGGCCTTTGTGGTCGCCTGCCTGAGTGTCCTGTGGGCGCAGCGTCGCCACATTCGATTTTCCATCTTCACCTGGATTGCGCTTGGCATCTTCATTGGCTCTGGTCCGGTGATGGGGTTTTATTCGGTTCTCCTCGTCATACTCCCGGCAACGCTTGGCTTGCTGGCAGCGTCGCGCGACCGTCTATACGCCGCCCAGTTCGTTTTGGGCATCGCCTGGTGGTTTGCAGACGGGATCATCGACCCCAGTTACGCCATCCTCATCTGGACAGACGCCTATGCCATGACGCGTCTGCTTGAGACTCTGCCCACCCTCTTTATCCTGATCCTGCCGGTGATTTGGGTCCTGCGGGCGCGCACCACCCACCAACAACTGGCAGGGATGACAGTCTTCCCATTTATAGGGATGGCCCTGGCGGAAATCGCCCGTTTCCTCACCCTGTACAACACCGAGCGCGGCGCAATCCTCACCATGCAAAATCTACAAACGGGATTGAGCAGCGTGGTTCAGCTTACGGCGGTGTTGGCACTTGTGGGTATCACCTTCGCCCAATTCGCTACATCTTCAACCCCGGCGATGGAACGCTAAGCAAGGGACTATCCACAAGCCAACTCAACGCAAACGGATGAGGCATGCTGCGTTCTTTAGTCCCTATCTACACGCCCACACGTGCGCTCAACAAAGCGCGGCGGCCAGGCCGGCGGCACGGTGCCTTTACGCTTAATGCGGAAATCGCAGCAGTCGCAGCCCCAGGCCAACGTTTTGGTGCGCAGCAGGCCCAAACCGGTCGCGCCAAAAGTCACAAAGTCCAAGTTGCAAAGATAGGGTGTCAGATTTGCTGCACCCTGGCGGCGCATAAACTTCTCAATGCCGCACTCGGTATAGTCCATCCCTACATCAAAGGTTTGGCCGTCGCCTTCGATGACCTCAAACACCCAATCACCGGGGTAGCGGCGCTGCTGCGATATCTGAGCGCGTCGTTTCATCTTCTGAATGTTCCGAGGCGTGAACTTGCGTCGTGCCATCAAGTGGCGCAGAAAAGCCGGTATCTGGTGCAGCTTGCGGGTCATCGCCAAGTGGCTTAACTCACCGGCTTCCTCGACCGTTCCGCCATACGCTTGCAGGGCGCGGTACAGCGCCAGCACGTAACCGGCCTGCACCAGGTTGGTGGTCAGCGGATTTTCTTTTCCGCCAATGTAGGGGAACTGGAGCAGTAGTGTCTCGTATTCGGCCAACGCATCCTGGTGCAGTCTGGTGGCCGTCTGTTCTCCGTAGCGCACAGCTAGCTCAGGACGTATCAATC
>JBJYXQ010000054.1:0-3134 GCA_046260035.1 Anaerolineae bacterium | reverse complement strand
GGCACGCGGCCCAAACTCAGCAGAGATATAGCGCCCGCCGGATTTAAGAACACGCGCGATTTCGGTCACAGCCTGTCGTTTCTCCGTTAGGTCAAGATGATGGTACATGATGTTCGTGAGTACCACGTCGAACGCATCCTTCGGATAAGGCAACGCAGTGATCGAGCCAACGCTAAAGCCTACCATCAACTTCTGCGTCGCCGCACCACGGCGCGCCACCGCAATCATTTTTGGGGAAACATCGGCGCCGTACACCGCACACCTTGGATAGTGTGCCGCGATGCGCAAAGCCATCAGCCCTGTACCACAACCGGCATCCAGCACTTGCTCGTCGCCGGTCAGCGTGGCCAGTTCGACGATATGCTGGCGGAAGGCCTGGTGCACACGGCCACCAATCACCCTGAATCCCCAATTGTAAACCGGGATCAGGGCATCCGTGAAATCCGTGAAGCGGTGACGATAAGGTGACTTACTCATCTATGTACTACCGTATGAAGTTAGTGTAGATCAATCCGCTTTAGGAACGTTCGTAAGCCAATAGGATGACGCCCAACTCATTCTCGGCCTTCTGGAGTTTCTCCAACTGGGCTTCGGTCAGTTCAGCCAGCCGGAATTGCGACTCTACGGCGACGACCCACGTCCCCAGTTCCGTTTCCAGGGCGCGCACTTTGTCTAATTGCGTTTCAGTCAACTTGGCGATTTTCACACGCTGTACCATCTGGTTTGTCTCATTTTGGAAGAAAATCCCACTGTACCGTTTCTCATATTCATATTATAATGACACAAACGGCGATTTTCAATAGGGTCTATTTACGAGGAAGCACACCGTACCTCGAGATACGAATTGACGAGGTGCCGGGCCATCCCACGAGGCTAACTATTATGGAACTATCGACGGTACTTTTCGCTTTCGGATTAACACTGTTCGCAGGACTGGCAACTGGCGTAGGCAGCGCATTGGCGTTCTTTGCCAAGCACACCAATACGCGATTTCTGTCCGGCGCGCTGGGCTTTTCGGCGGGAGTGATGGTCTACGTCTCAATGATCGAGATCTTCATCAAGGCCAAAGACTCGCTCATAGCAGCGGTGGGAGAGACGCGAGGCTACTGGTACACGGTCATCGCCTTCTTTGCCGGGATGCTCCTTATCGGCCTCATTGACAAACTCGTACCATCATTCGAGAACCCGCACGAACCACGTCTGATCGAAGAAATGGCAGACGGTGCAGAGCACAAAAAGAAAAGCGAGTTGTTGCGGATGGGTATGTTTTCAGCACTCGCCATAGCCATCCACAACTTCCCGGAAGGGCTGGCAACATTCACCAGCGCGATCCAGGATCCCGCGTTAGGATTGAGCATCGCCATCGCGATCGCGATTCACAACATACCAGAGGGGATTGCGGTGTCTGTCCCTATTTTTTACGCCACAGGAAGCAAAAAACGTGCGTTTTCACTCTCGTTTTTATCCGGTCTGACAGAGCCGATTGGCGCACTGGTAGGTTATTTCATCCTGTTTAGCGTTTTTAATGAGATGATGTTTGGCATCATCTTCGCCGCCGTTGCCGGGATTATGGTCTTTATCTCGTTCGATGAACTTCTGCCCACAGCAGAAAAATACGGTGAACATCACATCGCCGTGTACGGCGTGATCGCGGGCATGATCGTGATGGCGTTAAGCCTCTTGCTTTTCGCCTGAACTTTGCTTTTATTGCAAACTGGCGTATGCTGCCTGCAGCCACCTTCGCGAAACCTAAACGAGGATCTTATGCAAGAAAACGCACAAACGAACGCACCGCCTTCCACAACCCGACTCTCACGCCGCACCAAGCTGTTCTACGGTGTGGGTGACACTGGCTTCAGCTTGACCGCCACGCTGCTTGGCGCGTACTTCGCCATCTTCCTCACGGACGTAGTCGGGGTCGCACCGAGCATCGCCGCCGTCGCCATCTTCATCGGGCGCAGTTGGGACTACATCAACGATCCGCTCATCGGCCACATCTCCGACCGCACGCGGACGCGCTGGGGACGCCGCCGCCCCTTCCTGCTTTTCGGCGCGATCCCCTACGCCCTGGTCTTTATGCTGCTCTGGTGGCGACCGCCGTGGACCAGTGACGTAGCCCTAGCCGTGTACTATGCCGTGGCCTATGTCCTCTTCGACGCTGCGGCGACATTCGTCTACATGCCTTATTTCGCCCTCACCCCCGAACTGACACCGGATTACGACGAGCGCACAGCCCTCACCTCGTACCGGATGTTCTTCTCCATCCTGGGGAGTCTGATCTCTTTCACGCTGCCTCTCGCCATCGTCGGCTCGTTCACACCGCAGAACGCACCGCGCGTGATGACGATGGGGATGATCTTCGGCGCGACGGCGGCGCTGGCCGTGCTCATCACGTTTTTTGGCACGCGAGAGCGCGAAGTTTTTATGGCACAAGCGCAGCCAAGCCTGAAACAATCGCTGCGTGCCGCCAAAAGTAACAAAGTCTTTCTCTTTGGGCTTGGGATTTTCCTGAGCACCTGGGTCGTCGTCAACATCGTTCAGGCCAGCTTGCTCTACTTCATCAAATACGTGATGCAGCGTGAGGCGCAAAGCGACGTGATTATGGGCCTGATCTTCATCACCGCCATCGTCGCGCTCCCCTTCTGGGAATGGGCCTCGCGGCGCAAAAGCAAGCAGTGGGCCTACGTCGTCGGCATCGCGTTCTGGGCGCTGATGCAACTGGTGCTGATCACGGTGAATGCCAACACCGGATTGCCCGCCATTTATTTCCTCTGTGTGATGGCAGGGATCGGCGTCAGCGCGGCGCACGTGCTGCCCTGGTCGCTCATCCCCGACGCGGTCGAGTGGGGCGAATGGCAGACCGGCGAGCGCCACGAAGGCATGTTCTACAGCCTGATTACGCTATCGGAGAAAATTGCCTCTTCCATCGCGGTGCCGCTCGCGCTGCTGTTGCTGGATGTGACTGGCTACGTGCCCAATGCCGCGCAGCAGCCCACGGGCGCGCTATGGGGCATCCGGCTGATCATCGGTCCGATTCCGGCAGTACTGCTGGGCCTGGGCATCCTCCTGGCCTTCAAGTACCCATTGAACCGCGCCCGCTACGCCCAACTGGTGCAAGACTTGGAGCAGCGACG
>JBJYXQ010000053.1:0-4967 GCA_046260035.1 Anaerolineae bacterium | reverse complement strand
CGCTACCGTCAGAAGATCCTGCATGGCCATCAGTAACACCTTACTGTCTTCAACAACCAAAATACGCGTCTTTGACACACGTCACCTCCAGAGTGAAGCCCACTGACCTGAACATGAAAAACTTATGCCATTCTGGTGCTTTTATAGCCCCAGAGAGTTTGGCAGAATACGTTCGGGTCAGCAAACTGCTGCTAGCGTACACAACGATCGTTACGAGATCGTTACGAAAACGACGAATTTGCGAGAATTCGGGGGGATTTTTAGGCTTGTGCTATAATTTTCTGGTAATGGCTAAAATTCAGGTAAATCTCTTGGGCGGTTTTGATGTTTTACGCGACGGTGCGCCTTTGGAAGGCTTCCGTTCGGACAAGGCACGCGCGTTGTTGGCCTATCTCATCGTCGAAAATGGCTACCCGCACCAACGGCTGGCACTAGCCAACCTGTTGTGGAGTGAACACGATGAATCTGCCGCCTTGACCAGCCTGCGCGTGACGCTGCACAACCTGCGCCAGATCTTCGACGCACTGCTGCCTTCTGCCGATGAGGACGCCGGCCTGATCGTGACCCGGCAGACCGTACAATTGATCCCTCCCGCACCGTCACTGTGGTGGGCCGACATCACGACGTTCGATGCATTGGTTGCCCGACAGCAGCGTTACACCCGCCAAGGCAATGCATCTTGCGATACCTGCATTTTGCGGCTGACGTACATCGTTGAGCTTTACGCTGGCGATTTCCTGGCGAACTTTCACGTCGCGGACGCACCTGACTTTGATACCTGGCGCATCCGGGAACAGGAAATGCGCCATCGCCAGGTTGGCGAGGCGTTCTACATGCTCATCGCCTACTACAACGCGCAAGGGGATTATGTACGGGCCGCCGAAGCCGCCCGGCGGCTGCTGGAACTGGAGCCCTGGCTCGAAGCAGGGCATCGTCACCTGATACGCGCCCTGGCGCTGACCGGCCAACGCAGCCTCGCTTTGCAGCAGTACGAAGCGTGCCGTCATGTGCTGCGCACCGAGTTCAACGCCGAACCCGACCAGGACACCATCGCGCTGTATCGCCAGGTTCGAGACGGCGTTCTGGGATGGGAGGGGGCACCGGACAGCGCCCTGGCGAATCCATACTGCGGCTTGCGCGCATTCAATACCGCCGATGCCGAGAATTTCTTCGGTCGCACGGAACTGGTCAAGCGGCTGCTGGCGCGGATGCACCTTGCAAACGGCGATACAGCCCCACCCCTGGCAAATGAAGATGCCTGGATGGCGCGATTCCTGGCAGTGGTCGGCCCCAGCGGCAGCGGCAAATCAAGCGTGGTGCGCGCCGGGCTGCTGCCCACGCTGCGTCGTATCGCGCAGACGCAGGGCAAGCAGTGGTTCTTCGCCACCGTGCTGCCTGGCAACGACCCGTTGGGCGCACTCAGGTCAGCCATCACGGCCGCATTAACCATTCCAAGAAATTTGGCAGCGCTCTTGAATGATGCCGTCGTACTGGAGCAAGAGGGCGATCTCGCAGGGTGGTTGGCTAGGGCGTTACCTCCCGGCAGTACATTCTTTCTGGTCGTGGATCAAGCCGAGGAACTCATCACCCAGGCAGCCGATGCCGGGCGCGCCCAAATCCTCGAAATCCTCTTATCTGCTTTACGCGCCCCGGATAGTCCTCTACGGTTGATTGTGACCCTGCGCGCCGACTACTATATGCAACCGTTGCTCTATCCCGATTGGGGAAAGTTGTTCACGCAGCGGGTCGAGTTTACGCTCCCGTTGGCCCCGGAAGAACTACACGAAGCTATCGTCGGCCCGGCAACACGGGTAGGGTTGGAGGTCGATCCGGCGCTCATCGCCACACTGATCGCCGACGTCGGGCGGTCGCCGGGGGCGTTGCCGCTGCTCCAATACACTCTGACGGAGCTATTTGAACACCGTGAAGGTCAGAGCCTATCCCTTGACGTTTACCACGCTATCGGTGGTCTGACCGGCGCGCTGGTGCGTCGTGTCGATGCCCTTTACACGGAGCTTTCAACCTCAGCGCAGGCTTTGGCCCGCCAGATCTTCCTGCGTCTGGTGATCCCCGGAACGGTTACGGCTGACGGGCGCACACTCCCGGACAGCCGCCAGCGTGTTGCACGTACCGAGTTAGCAGCACTCAATCTCGATAGTTCTGATGATCTTGTCACGATTCTAGAAACGTTTAGCCGTTATCGTTTACTCACCTTCGATCACGATCCCGTCAGCGGCACACCCACCGTCGAGATCGCCCACGAGAGCCTCATCGAACGGTGGGATCGCCTGCGCGATTGGTTGCAGGCCAGTCGTGAGGATTTGCGCGTACGCCGCTACCTGGCGGACCTCGTCAAAACCTGGCAGGAAGCAGAGCGCGATCCGAGTTATCTGGCGCGCGGGCAGCAGTTAGCGCAATTGGAGATGTGGGCCGCGACATCTAACCTGACGTTGACGCCGGCAGAGACCGCCTACCTGGACGCAGCCTTGGAAGCACGGGCGCGTCTTCGGGCGGAAGAAGAAGCCCAGTTGGCGCGAGAAACTGCACTGCGACAGCGCGCGCAGAGCCTCTATCTCTCTACAAGCGCGCAACTGGCCTTGCACGATCAACGTACCGATCTGGCATTGACGTTGGCTCTGGAGGCGAACCGTATCCCCGACCCACCCCCACAGGCCCAGCTTATCCTGGCCGAAGCAGCCTATGCGCCGGGAACCCGACGCGTTTTTACCGGGCACGCCGGCCCGGTCACAGCCGTCGCCCTGGTTGATCGAGCAGGTGACGGTCAATCCGCCGCCACCGCGCTGTCGGCTTCCGTCGTTCAAACACTCATTCTCTGGGATCTGGCATCCGGCGATGTGCTCCGGCGTTTTACCGGGCACACCGGTCCCGTTCTCGATGTTGTCTACATATCACGTGCCCATCAAGCGCTTTCGGCCTCAGCCGACCATAGCATCATCCTGTGGGATGTGGAGACCGGCTGCATCGTCCAGCGCTTTGCCGGGCACTCGGCTCCTGTCCATTGCCTGGCGATTGACCGGGATGGGCGCTTCGCCCTCTCCGGTTCCGCCGACAACACGGTAATCGTGTGGGATCTGGCGACCCGGCGCTTAGTGCACCGGCTGACCGGGCACACCGGAACAGTGACCTGTGTCGCGATCAGCCCGGATGGAGTCACGGCCATTTCTGGTTCCGCTGACCGCAGCTTGATGCTCTGGAATCTACACACTGGGGAGCGATTGTGCCATTTGCAGGCACACTCCGGCTATGTTTTTGACGACCACTATCAAGGTCACGAAGGTGCTGTATGGGATGTGGCCTTCGCTCCCGATGGCCAGACAGCAATCTCCGTCTCAGAAGATCAGGGGATCCATTTCTGGGATGTGCCTGGCGGTACACTACGGCGCCGGCTAGAAATCCGGAAAGTAGGGTATCCGTGCCTTGCCCTGAGCCGGGATGGACGCATGGCCCTCCTCGGCACTTTGGACGGTTTGGTCGTGCTCATCGATCTGGTCAACGCCCGCACCATACTGGAATTGCACGGACATACGGGCCGGGTAAAATCGGTGGCTTTCACAGCAGATGAACGCGGCACGCCATTTCCGGATGGCGCGCTATCCGGCGCGGACGACGGCACGTTGCGTTTGTGGGATTTGCGCAGTGGCAGTGAACTGCGTTGTTTGACCTACGATGAACCGGGAATTGCCGGTGTCGCCATCAGCCCTGACGGGAAATTAGGCCTGACAGCGTTTTGGACCGGGGGATTGCAAGTGTGGGATTATGCTAGAGGGCTGAAGGTACAGCATTTAGTGGGACATACTGATATGCCTTTTGCCGGTGTGCATTTCTGTCCAAAACAAGCCTGTGGGAACGAACAATTGACTGCTGCCGGGAAACTGCCGACACCAACGGAAGAAATATCGTCCGGCCTATTGAACCGGGATTATCGCGTTGTCTCCGGTTCAGGTCGTATCTTTTCCGAATCCCACGACAATACCGTGCGCTTGTGGGATGTCGCCTCGGGCCGCGAGCTATATCGCTTTGGCGGTCGTGCCCACCATTTGTGGGATCTGGCAGTCAGTTCCAACGGTGCTTTTGCCATCTCCGGCGCACACGACGGCGCGGCTTATGTGTATGATCTCGCTGCCGGCGTGGAAAGACTGCTCATTGATGTCGCACCGCAAAGTTTACGCAGTGTTGCCATCCACCCAGATTGCCGCACGGCGTTGATTGGGCTGGGAAAAGGGATAAGCGACACGCCGGATTACAGTTTGCGGCTGCTG
Source organism: Anaerolineae bacterium (assembly GCA_046260035.1). Taxonomy (GTDB): domain Bacteria; phylum Chloroflexota; class Anaerolineae; order B4-G1; family SLSP01; genus DSWT01. The sequence continues at coordinate 687 of JBJYXQ010000053.1, read as the reverse complement.
GACGTGCAAACCGGTGCGGAAGTACGCCGGTTCGCCGGACATCAGGAGGCCGTTGCCTGCATCGCCTTCAGCCCAGATGGCGCGCTGGCGATCTCCGGATCTTTGGACAGAGAGCTCATCGTGTGGGATGCCGTCACCGGGCGTGAACTGCGTCGCCTGTTGGGGCACACGGGTGCGATAGTGCGAGTGCGGTTCAGTCGGGATGGGTGCACGGCACTCTCTGTAAGCCAGGATCAGAGCATCATTTTGTGGGATGTTGTTGAGGGTGTAGCCTTGCGCCGCTATCTCGGCCACACCGGCCCGCTCACCGGACTGGCTTTGACGCCGGGTGGGCGCACCTTTCTCTCATCCGCGGATGACCAAACCATACGTGAATGGCGCATCGACGCCACGCAGGACGCGTTACTCGACTGGATTCAGGCCAACCGCCACGTCACCCCGCTGACCATCGAGCAGAAACAGCAATACAACATCCAATCCCCACCGCTAGATTAGGGTCCTACCATTCTCGCTTCGAGGGGATCGCCAGATCCCCTCTCAGTAGTCCCCACACGAAAGTATGTTACAATGCCACGATTATGGCCTACACACAAGATCAACGCGAAGAAATCCAGGGGAAGCGCACCTACGTACGGCTGATGGCGCAAGGCGTGTTCTCCGTGGGCAAGCTCCTCATCACCAGCGCGG
>JBJYXQ010000052.1:0-9993 GCA_046260035.1 Anaerolineae bacterium | reverse complement strand
GCTCTGGTAGTCTACTGCGCGCACGTCGATGATGTGCATGAAGTGACGGCGCACGCCCAACTGCTGCAGGATGCGTTCTGCCCAATCCACAACACTGTTGGTGAAAATGGCCTTCGCAACATTCAGCCGCGAGAGCATACCGTCGAGTGCAAGATTGGGGGTGATGTAACGACTGACATCGATGTCATGCACGTATTCCAGATAAGCGTCGATATCCACTTCGGGATGGTGCAGCAACAACCCACGCATCGTCGTGCCGTAGTTCACGAAGTATTCATAGCGTAGCGCCTCGGATTCTTCCAACGAGATATCTAGCTGTTGCGCAATCCAATAGACAAGCCGTGTCCCCAGTTCCTTGAAAAGGCCGGTGTCGTTCGTATACAACGTATTATCAAGATCGAAGAGAATGTATTCCATTAAGCAATAATCCCGTGAAGTGGCAGCGCCACCAGACCACTAACCACCTTAGGAAAGAAGTCGGTAGACTTTTGTGGCATCCGCTCGCCCGCCACGGTACATGCCTGTATCTGCTCGATGCGCGTCGGGTTCAGCAGGAATAAGAAGTTCGCCTCACCCTTATCCACGGCAACATAGCCCGGATCGGGGTCGCGCAGGTAGGTCAGGTTTTCGAGCCGCCGTACGCTCTCCTTGGTGAGGCCCATCACGTGTTCGATGACCAGCTCGTGCAGCACAGCGACATCGAGCGCACGCCAATGTGGATCACGGTCAGGCGCAAGCGCCGCCATCGCATTCAGCGTTTTAAGCGTGAGCAGGGCATAGTCACCGTCGTAGAAGCCGAAACGCGGACGTTCGGGAGTCGCTTCTGCCAACCCTGCTTCCAACGTGGCCCGGTCGGGGACAGTTTCGACGACAAAGTAAGGTTCCAGCGCCTTCAGCAGCGCCTTCCCATCCATCTTCGTGTAGGAGTGGATTAATCGGTGTGTCGGCAAGACAACCAGCCCTGGATCGCTCATGCTGACGAACGTCACCATCACATAGTTGAAAGCGGCATCTGCCGGCGCGTCGGGGTAGCGCTCGCGCATCTCGTCGCGGTAGTTCAGCGCGGTCTCGTAGCGGTGATGCCCATCGGCGATGATGAGCGGCTGCTTCGCCGCCATCTCCGCGACCACGGCCTCAATGAGCGCCGGGTCGTTGATCACCCAAAACGCCTGCTCCACGTCCGGCTCGATCACCTGGTCATGGACAAGGGCCGGCATATGCGCATCCAGGAATGGCTGCAGCAGTTGATTGACAGCGGATATTTCGTCAGGATAGAGCATAAAAATATGGCCCCACCCCGTCTCCGTGGCGCGGGTGAGGTTGAGGCGATCCACCTTTGGACCGCTCAGCGTGTGCTCGTGCGGCAGCACCACACCTTCGTCAAACCGGCTCAACTCGAGGGCAGCAGTAAGGCCGCGCCGGGTATGCTCGACGCCATCAGGTGTGGTGAACGTCTGCTCCAGCACGTAGAGTGCGGGCGCCGGGTCGCGGATAAAGACTTCTTCTGCAAGCCAGTTGCGCATATAGCTGCGCGCGCGAGTGTACACGTTGTCTTCCGTGGTATCGTCGGGCCTGTGGCGTCCTTGGATAATCCGCACAAAGTTGTAAGGTGAAAGGTCGTAGTACTGCGTCTGCTCCGCCTCGTGAATGCGGTCGTAAGGCATTGTGATTACATCAGATAAATCACAGAATTCTTCGGGATTGTAGCGCAACCCGCGGAACGGTCGAATATTCGTCATATATCCTCCTTCAGTATTTTCGACAGGATTTTCAGGATGGAAGATTCTTATCCTGTTCATCCTGCAAATCCTGTCTCAAAAACGCACTTACCCCAGGTATTCCTTAACCAGTTTCACAATCTCGTCGCCGATGCGCTCTTGCGCCTCAACGGTCGCCGCGCCGATGTGGGGCGTGGCTACGACCTGCGGCAGCGCGATGAGCTTGTGCAGGGCCTCGCTCTGCGGCGGTTCCTCAGTGTAAACATCCAATGCCGCACCGGCCAGGTGCCCGCTGACCAACGCCGCGTAAAGCGCGTCCTCGTCCACCGTACCGCCGCGCGCCGCATTGATCACACATGCGCCGGGCTTCATCAACGCGAACTGGGTCGCGCCAAGCAAGTTGTGCGTCTCATTGGTGTGCGGGATGTGCAGGCTGACATAGTCCGAAACGGACAGAAGCTCTTCCAACGTGACAAGATCGGCGTTGTCGATGTACGGATCGTAAGCCACGACCATCATCCCCAGGGCACGGGCCTTCTCGGCAAGCATCCGCCCGATGCGTCCGTAGCCGATAATACCGAGTGTTTTCCCAGCGACTTCGGTACCCTTGAGCTTCTTCTTTTCCCATTTTTCGGCCTTCATGGAGGCATCGGCCACGGCGATGTTACGTGCCAGGGAGAAAATCATACCCAGGACCAGTTCTGCCACCGCATTGGAACTCGCGGCGGGCGTGTTCGCCACCTTGATGCCTTTACTCTCAGCTACCGCCACGTCGATGCTATCAAGGCCTACCCCACCCCGAATGATGAGTTTGAGGTCGCCGGGATTTTCCAGCAGCGGCGCGCGCACCTTCGTCCGACTGCGCACAACGATGCCGTCGTACTCACCGATGACCTGCCCTAGTTCGTCCAGCGTGATTGTATCACGCACATCCACCACAACGCCGGCCTCGCGCATTGCGTCAACGGCCTGCGCATCCACCGAATCGCAAATCAGTACCTTCGACATAGCATCCTCCTTAAGAATGTCAGTGGATCAAACGGATTGGTTAAGAATCTATCCGAAAATTATCTGGCCGATTGAAGCACTTTTGCAGTAGAACTTCAAAATACGCTTCGCGAAGCCACTTGCACTACAAGTTACTTGTGATTGCGCCAGATTTTGCGGCTAAAGGTCGCTACGCTATCAAGCCGCCTTTAGAAATAGTGTTTTTTCGTTTTCGAGCTACGCTCGAAAACGAAAAAACACTCTCTATCCCGCGCCTTTAGGCGCAATTGGTACGCAAAATTGAATTTCGGATAGGTACTAAACCTGATAGGTTTCAGAAAACCTGTCAGGTTTGTTTTACGCCAACCTAAGAATATCGTCAATCTGCGCTAGCAGCCAGTGGATATCGGCCACAGTGAGATCGCCCATGTGAGCGATACGGAAGGTCTTCTCCTTGAGCGGCCCGTAGCCGTTGGAGATCATCGCGCCACGCTCACCGAGTGCCTTGTTGAGATCGGCGACGCTGATGCCGCGCGTGTTCGCCACCGTGGTGACAGTGTTGGAGAGGAAGCGCTCGTCGGAGAACAGCGCCCAATGCTTGCGTGCCCAAGCGCGGACAGTCTCCGCCATCTCGATGTGGCGTGCCCAGCGATTGTCCAATCCCTCGGCGAGGATATCGTCCATCTGCTGGTTCAATGCGTAGATAAGACTGACTGCGGGTGTCGCGGGCGTTTGACTGCGCTCGTAATACTTGAGCATAGTGATGAAATCGAAGTAATAGCCCCGGTTGGGGACCTGCCGCGCGCGTTCGAGTGCGCGCTCACTGACGGCAGCGATGGTGAGGCCCGGCGGAAGCGCAAAGCACTTCTGCGAACTGGCAAAGACCACGTCCACGCCCCAGGCGTCGAACTCGATCTTAGCACCGGCCATGGCGGAAACCGCGTCCACCAACACCAACACATCGGGATACTTCTCGCGCACCAGCGCCGCGATCTCCGGCAGAGGATTCATCACGCCGGTGGACGTCTCGTTGAAGGTAAGGGTCAACACGTCGTAATCCCCCGCGCTCAGTGCCTCGTCGATCATCTCCACCGTGAAGCCGTGGCCCATCTCGATCTCTACACTATCGGCGGGCACACCGTTCGCTTTGGCGATTCCGAGCCAGCGCTTGGAGAACGCGCCACAGACCGTGACCAAAGCGCGCTTCAGCACAGCCTGGCGCAGCGAGCCTTCCATCAAACCGGTACCGGAGCTGGCATAGATGAAGACCGGCTGCTGCGTATAGAGGAGCTTTTGCAGCTTCGGGGTCACAGCGGCCTGCAAATCGGAGTAGTCTTTGCTGCGATGGCCGATCATCGGCGCAGTTTGCGCTTCCAAAATCTCGTCCCGCACGTGGGTAGGACCTGGAATAAACAGCTTCTTGTACATACAGTTACCTCCTTGTAATAAATTGCGAATTATGAATGACGAATCACGACTAGAGAATCATGATTCATGACAGACCTGGAACACCGTCGATAGTTCCCGTGATTTGCAACCTTAAGAAATCCATCACGCCGATGACGACGAGAGCGAAAATAAGGCCCCACACAAGCGGCAGCCAGGTTTCGCGCCAACCGGTCAACGCGCTGTCACGACCCAAGGCCATCACAAACAGCATCGCCCCGAGGCAGATGAACATCGCCACTACACCCGCAACACTGTAGAGCGCAACCGGGTAGAGCAAGGCCGGTTCGAGCAGGTAGATCGCGCCCGCCATCGCCAACTCCACAACGACCAGAAACGCCAATTCCGACCAGGAACGCAGCGTCGCAGTGGCCTCGCCATCAGCCCACATGACCTGATTGAAAGCCGGGACGAGAATCACACTCATGCCCATCCCCATCAACACGCCGGAGAGCAAGCGCAACCACGGCTGCGGCGCGTATCCCAGCAGGCCTTCCGGACGGCCGGTGAGCATGGTGGTGTAGGAATTGAAGCCATCCAATGCCCAAATCCCGGCAAACGCCGCCAGCACGACGAACATCTTCCACTGAGGAAAGCGTTGGGAACGCCGTCGTCGCCACACAACCCATTGAACGAGCAAGCCCGTCAACGCGCCTGGAAATGTGCCGGAGCAACGCTGGCATAGCGGCAGTTGGCGTTCGTCGACGAAGAACGAATGCGAGGGGATGCGGTGGCATACCGCTGCCGCAATAACGTCGGTCTTATCCAGAACACCGGCGGGCGTTAGAATAATGAAAAGTGCCAGCCCCACCAGGGCCAGAAGAATGCCACTCCACACCCAGAAACGGGGGAACTTCGCCGGTTGTGTGTCCGGTGCAGGGGCATCATCCATCACGGGGGCCTTCTCGGAGTTACTCATGCAGTCCTCATCGCGGAAGGAAGATGTTCAACACGATTGATGTAGTGAACGACCCAGCTTCCGCCACGCTCCGGATGGCCCCACTCGAAGAGGCTCAACCCGGTATTGTTTATCCACAAACGCGGCGTATCGGAGCCGACAAGGATGCGTACCTGGGCTCCAATCGTCCCGGCGTGCGTGACGAGCAAGAGTTGGTTCGCACCATCATGAGCTTCGACCATCCGGCGCAATGCCGCCGCCACGCGCGCGCGAAAGCGACTGTAACCGGGCTTCAGTTCCGGGGTTTCAGGTGTCATATTCCACATCGACATCGCCAATGGTGCCCATCCTGCAGCCCATTCATTGAACTCACAAAAATCCGGTTCGACAGTGATGGGCACATCGAGATAGGACGCGACAATTTCCGCCGTATGTCGCGCGCGCTGAAGCGGGCTCGCAACAATCGCAGAGATGGGATCGTCATAAGTCGCCAGGTATTCACCGAGCCGGTGTGCCTGGGACTCGCCCAACGGCGTCAACGGCGGGTCACGGTCAACATCTTCCACTCTGACTTGCCATTCCGATTGCCCGTGGCGGGCCAGTAGTAGTTTCATAAAGGCTGATTATAATAGGCAGTGACAAAAAGACAAACGGAAGAGCATCGGAACATCAAAATTTCGGATTGTTCCAACGGAAACAAAGGAGCTACACGTATGCATATCATCGATCGATTTCTCGAACAAGTTGCCACCAACGCCAACGCTGCACAGCCGGTGGATGTACGCATTGGAGGACACTGGAGCGCTGTGACGGTTGAACTCAGCGGGCAGGTGCGGGGCGGGCTGTCCTCTACGCTGGGTGGCGGTGGGGATGACCACCATCACGGGAAAGGCGCACCCGTCAAAGATGCAGGGCGACTGCTGAGCTACAGCGCAGCGCAATTGGCTGCGCTGGCTCATTCGAAGAGCCTGCCGGAAACGAGCGTAGGGTTTGCGACAATTAACGCACTGCTGGACGTGGACCTGGACACCTGCGTGGAGGTCAACGCGGCGGACGTCATCGCTGAACGCGGTGCGGGACGGAACGTCGCCATCGTCGGTCACTTCCCGTTCATCCCACACATACGTACCATTGCGAAAACGTTATGGGTGCTGGAATTGCGTCCCCGCGAGGGTGATTTGCCCGCCAGCATGGCAGCCGACGTGCTACCGCAAGCCGATGTCATCGCCTTAACAGGAACCTCGTTGCTCAACCATACTTTCGACGAACTCATCGCCCTATGTCGTCAGGACGCTTTCGTGGTGATGTTGGGCGGCACGACACCATTATCGCCGGTCTTATTCGAGTTCGGCGTGGATGCGGTCGCCGGGACGTTACTCGCCGATCCTGCCGCGGCGCTGCTGGCGGTGAGTCAGGGCGCGACGTTCCCGCAGATTCCGGGCAAGCGCCTTTTGACAATGTTCAAGGGGTAATAAAAGGAACAAAGGCGACGCCGCCGAGGTTGATTTTCTGGATTTCGTCCCCGCGCCGGATGATCTTCCAAAGGGTTTGGTACCCATGACGCGGACCGACAGGAATGACCAGACGCCCGCCATCGGCCAATTGCTCGAGGAGCGCAGGTGGAATTTCATCGGGCGCAGCGGTGGCGATAATACCATCGTAGGGTGCGAATTCTGGCCATCCGTCATAGCCGTCGCCGAGCCGGCAATGCACCGTGTAGCCAAGCGATTCCAGGCACGTCTTGGCCTGCTCGTGAAGTTCGGGGACACGCTCGACGGTGTAGACGTCCATCCCCATCTCAGCAAGGACCGCACTCTGGTAGCCGGAGCCGGTGCCGACCTCCAGTACACGGTCGCCGGGCTGTAAGTCCAGAGCGTCCGTCATCAGCGCGACGATATAGGGCTGTGAGATCGTTTGGTAGCAGCCAATGGAGAGCGCGTGATCACCGTAAGCAGCATCACGCTGCGCTTCGGGCACAAAGCGGTGACGCGGCACACTCGCCAGCGCATCCAACACCAGCGGCGTTGTAATCCCGCGCGAACGGATGAGCCTCACCATCCCCTGTTGGTCCATTTGCCCTCCTCACTGGCAGTTTTCTGCAGCGGGATAGTCGATCCACCCCTCCCAACGAACAACGTCCGCACCAGAAACAGCCCACACGGTCAACGGTAACGCCTCGCAGCGCCGCCACGAGAATGTCAATTGCCCTTCGGACAACAGCGTCTCCGGCTGGATTTCTCCACGATAGTAGCGGTAATCGCCTGTGCCGCCTACAGCCTGGAGCGAAAGCGTGCCATACCACGTTCCGGAGACGGCATCCTCACTCCACGTCACCAATGTTGGCATCTCCAGCGTCAACGGTACCGACGTAGGAACAATGGTCTCTGTCGGTTGAGGCATGGGCGTCGGTGTGGAGCCTTCGCCGACCTCGACGATCACCGGTAGGGCCGTCCCCGCTATCGATCCGACGCCCTGGCGCACCTCCCAGGTCGAAGTATAGATACCCGTTTCGAGTGGCGCGTGCAGCGGCAGAATCACCTGCGTGCTCGCGCCGGCAGCGAGAGGGTGCATAGGAACAGCATCGGGGGCCCCCATCCGTTCACCGGAGACGAAAGCCACGCGCAGGTCCTCAGGCCATGTGCAATTCCCAATATTGCGCCCGCTCAGATAAACAGCCACTGTCGTGTCGGGCAGCACGATGCTATCGGGTTCCTGGCGCACCAGGTCGAGTCGAACACGAGGGGTACAAATCGTTGACGTGTTATCAGACGATGCGTCCTCAGATGGCGTGGGGGTGACCGGCAAAGGCGTTTCATCCACCGGAGTCGAAACGGGCGTTACCTCTGGCGCTGGCGTTGTCTCCGCAGACGGTGTCATTGTCATAGAAGGTATTGTAGGCGTTACGGTCACCAGAGGAACCTCACCGGTGGAAACAGTAGGATTGATGGAAGGCTCCGGTGAAATATCCATCGTCATAGGCTCACGTACTGCTGCTGTAAGCGCCTGCAACTGCTCCAAAAGGAGCGGAATATCGCCGCGAATGCCCAACCACACCACAACACCGACAATGATGCCGACCAGTGAAACAGTCGTCGCGCCCACCAGGCGCGACAAAAACGAGCGCCGTCGCGGGGTAGCTTGTTTTTCTGTTGATGACGGTGTTTCTGTATTGAGCGGGAACAGCGTGGGCGTGCGTACGGAAGGCTTGTTCTCCATAACGACCGGCCACGTCCGCAATAGACGGTCATCCTCGTCATCGAGATCGTCCTCATCGCGCGAGGGATGTCGCGACGCCGGTGGGGGTGTTATTGCCGCTGGGGGCGGCGTTAGGGTTGCAGGCGGTGGTGAAACCGCAGGCGATCCAGCATATGCCTCCAGCCCGATCACTTGGCGCAGAGCCGCAGCCATTTCGGCAGCACGCCCAAACCGCTCTTCTGGGGTCTTCGCCATGGCTTTACGGACCACTGCCTCGAGGTCCTGCGGCACCGACTGCACAAATCGCGCGAGAGGTGGCGGTGTGTCGTTGATGTGCTGCATCACCATTCCCATAGGCGAATCAGACTCGAAGGGCAACTGCCCAGTCAGCATCTGATATAGCACAACACCGAGCGAATAGATATCCGAAGCAGCCGTTCCCTGGCGGCCCATGCCTACTTCAGGCGCCATATATGCGGGCGTCCCGACCATCGCGCCGCTGGCGGTCAATCCGGAAAGTGTCAGCATCTTGGCGATACCGAAGTCCGTCAGCACTGGTTGGCCGTCTTGCATAAACATGATGTTGGCGGGTTTGACGTCCCGGTGAACCATACCACGCTGATGTGCGTAATCAAGCGCGTCGGCAATCGCGATCCCGATGCGCACGGTCTCTTCCTGGGGTAACAATCCTTCGGACATGCGGGTTTTGAGCGTCGGACCATCGATGTACTCCATCACCATGTAGTAGATGTCCAACGCGTCATTGTAATCGAAATCGTAGACCTGCATGATGTTGGGGTGACGCAGTGTGGCGACGATGCGCGCCTCACGTTTGAAGCGCGTGACAAAGCCTTCCTCATCCGCCAGGAAAGGATGCAACACTTTGACCGCCACCATACGGTCTAGCTGCGCGTGCTGGCCTTTATAGACCTCCGACATTCCACCGTGCCCGATATGCTCGAGCACCTCATATTTGCCAAGGGTCTTGCCGACTAAATATAAAACACTCGTCACACAAACTCTCCAGGAGCCGCAAAATTGGTCACTTGTTCTCGACAGGTGCGAATAAACGCGTCCAACACATCCCACGCACGGCCAAAATCCGCCTCAGCGACGAAGATATGATCCCGCGAGAAGGTCGACAGCGCGATTATGCTTATCCCTGCCTCGGCCAGTTCGGACGTCAACGCCGCCAGGTAACCGATGACGCCCCAATCCAACGGGATATCGAACGTAATCAAACGATAGGGTGGCGAGACGTCCAGCGTCACAACAGACGAAGGGAGCTGCTCAAGAGCTTCCTGAGTCAGCACCAGTGTCGTCTCGTCTTTATCACGAATGTAAGCCCAGAACGACGCCGGCTCTGTTTCTGCTCCCGAAGCGATGTGTCCCCCTTGCCCCGAACTGATCTTGACAATCAGATAAACCTTTCCATCGGTGAACAAATCCGTCTGGGCCAGAATCTGAATTAGTTCAGGCTGCACCATCATCGTCTATCTCCGTCAGGCATAACACGACTGCTTCGCGCCCTCTCTGACCAACGATTCAGCGCAGCCTGCCGGAGGCTATCGCATTCGTGGAACCAAATCATCATACGCTAATTATACCTGCGAAAGCGTAAGAATCAAAAAGCTGATGACAACAAAAGTCTAAACTTCCCGCCGGCTCAGAATATCGGCCTAAAGGCCACAAAAATCCCCATAAAAACGCTGCTTTAGCGGCAAGGTAACTCACAAGTTCCTCTTGACC
>JBJYXQ010000051.1:0-4062 GCA_046260035.1 Anaerolineae bacterium | reverse complement strand
GAAGTCCCGATGCCGACCTACGGCCCGGATGAGCTGCTTATCCGCCACGATGCCTGCGGGCACTGCTTCTCCGACATCAAGGTGATCCGCGCCGGGCAGGAGCACCCGCGCATTCACCGCAATATGCGCGAGAGACCCGTGGTGCTGGGCCACGAGGTCAGCATCACCGTCGTCGGCGTGGGCGAGACGCTGCGCGATCAATACAAGGTCGGCGACCGCTTCATCGTCCAGGCAGACATCTTCTATCACGGCGAGAACTGCTCCTACGGCTACGAAATCGATGGCGGCCTCTCCGAATACACCGTCATCGACCAGCGCGTGCTCAACGGCGACCACGGCAACTACCTCATCCCCATCCAGAAGGCCGAAACCGGTTACGCCGAAGCCGCGCTGACCGAACCGTGGGCGTGCGTCATCGCCGCGTACCAACTACACTACCGCACCGCGCCGCGCGATGGTGGCACGATGTGGATCATCGGCACGGATCGCGCGAAAGATATGTACACCTTCAGCCGAGGTTTCGACGAGGCCGCCCACCCCGCCAAACTGCTGCTGACGAACGTGCCGTCGCCCTTCGCCGCGTGGCTAAAAGAACGCGCCGCACAACTGGGCATCGAAGTAGTGGATATGCCCGAGTTGCCCGACCCGGCGACCGTCGAAACCGACGATGCGCCCGTGTCCCCCGCAGCCGATAGCGGCGACACCGGCAGGGGCGTAGAAGACATCATCCTTCTGGGCGCCGACGCCGACCTCATCGAGCAGGCCAGCCCCAACCTGGCGAGTTACGGCATTATGGTGCTGATGGACGATGCTGCGATGGTACGCAAGGTCAAAGTAGACGTGGGCCGCATCCACTACAACCGCTGGCTCTACATCGGCAGCGACGGTATAGACATCGCCAAAGCTTATAGTGACACGCCCGCGCGATCCACGCTCAAACCCAGCGGGAAGGCATGGTTCGTCGGCGCGGGCGGCCCGATGGGACGGATGCACGTCCAGGCTGCCATCCAATCCGAGAACGGGCCGGCGACCATCGTCTGCACCGACATCAGCGACGAGCGGCTGGACGATCTCTGCACAAGCTTCAGTATGGAGGCCAAGAGCAAGGGCGTCGCGTTCATCTGCCTTAACCCAATGGACAAGGAAGCCTACGCTGCCGCTATGGCGCCGTTTAGAGAAACTGGTTTTGACGACGTGATCATGCTCGCACCGGTGACGCCCGTCATCGCCGACGCGGCGACCTATCTGGCTCCCAAAGGCGTGATGAACATCTTCGCGGGCGTGCCGCGTGGCAAATACGCCGACATCGACCTAAGCGACGCCTACCTCAAGCAGGCGCGCGTCATCGGGCACTCGGCCTCCACCATCGAGAACATGCGCTTTATGCTGGATCAGGCGGAAACTGGGCAACTGTCGCCCAACCGCTCCGTCGCCGCCATCGGCTCGCTGGAAGCATCTTACGACGGCCTCAAAGCTGTGGACGAGACGCGCTTCCCCGGCAAGATCGTCATCTACCCGCATATCAAGCCCTTGCCCCTCACCGCCCTGGCCGACCTGAAAGACGTGCTGCCCACCGTCTACGCCAAACTCAAGGGCGGACGCGAGTGGACAACGGAGGCCGAAGCGGAACTGCTCCGGGTGATGCTACCATGACGCGCGCTCGAATTGCCACGATCTGCCAAAACGGGCAGTTCTTCCCTACAGTTGAGCAAAACCGCGAGCATGTGTTGCATTTGCTCGACCTGGCCCTGACGCAGAAACCGGATCTCGTCTGCCTGCCGGAAACCTTCACCACCGTCTCGATGCCCGGTATGGCAGCCGACCTGGTCGAACCGGTTCCCGGTCCCACAACAGATAGCATCGCCCAACGCGCCAGGGAACACAAGTGCTACGTGATCTGCCCGATCAAGACACAGCACGACGGTATCAACTGGAACTCAGCAGTCATCATCGGGCGTCAGGGTGAGATTGTGGGGATTTACGACAAAATTCACCCGGTCACCACCTCGACGGACTACACCGTGATGGAAAACGGTCTTATGCCGGGCAGCGATGCGCCCGTCTTCGATCTCGACTTCGGACGCGTCGGCATCCAGATTTGTTTCGACGCCGGGTTCCCCGAAAGCTGGCAGGCGTTGGCGGACAAAGGCGCGCGGCTGATTTTCTGGCCTTCGGCCTACAACGGCGGCTTCCCGCTCCAGGTTTACGCCTACCTGCACCACGTCTACGTTGTGTCGTCGGTGCGCACGAACAGCTCGCGCATTATCGACCCACTCGGTCAAATCCTGGCGACGACCGAGCCGCGCATCAACGTCATCGTCCACGACATCAACCTGGACTTTTGCGTCTGCCACTACGACTTCAACTACAGCATCCCCGACCTGATTATGGCAAAGTACGGCGACCGCGTGACAATTCGCTCCGATCACGACAGCGGGCACTTCCTCATCGAACCCAACGACGCCACCATCACCATCGCGCAATTGCAGCAGGAATTCGGCTTCGAGTCCACATTCCAGTATCACCAACGCCACCGCGACGCCTACGCGCATCTCCGTGAAGGCAAAACACCACCGCCCCAAACCGCCCTGCATGGCAACCGCCCAGAGTACGCGAAGTGGTAAGAGTCAGCGAATAACGAATGGAATCCCTTAACTCACAACCCACACCCCATAACGCTTGTCTCCCACCTCCCCTGATGACATCCGAGCCAGGAACGTTCGCCCGCGCCACCATCGTGGAGCGCAAGCCAGAGATCATTCGCCGGGTCATTGCGGATAATGCTTATCCGGCCGACAACGCTTATCCGTCGGAGATTGTGACGGCGCTGGAAACGTTCCGCGAGGAAATTGCCTCCAGCCTGATCGCGCCGTTGAGCGAGGATGCACCAGATGTGGGTTTCTGGAACGCGCACCGGGCGCAGTACGCAGATAAGACGTGGCTTGAAGTTCCGTGGTACTTCGCCGAAACGTACTTTTACCGGCGGCTGCTGGAAGCCACGCGCTACTTCCAGCCAGGGGTATGGCGCGGCGTAGACCCATTTGCGCCGCAGAAACGCAAACAGGAGACCGCCGCCATCGCGCAACTGGCAACGGTGTGGGCGCAAATCTTGGCACTGCCGCCCGAAGAGCGTTTCGTCCTGCTGCTACACTCGTGCCTGTGGGGCAATCGCGCCGACCTGAGCAACTTCACCGTAAGAGAAAGTGCGCATCGCGGTCTGGACGCCCACACCGAGCGCGCCAATCTGCTGATTGACGATACTGAGGCAGTGTTGGCGTTCTTCATTCAACGGGAAGAATCCATTGAAACTGTAACTTTTATCAATGACAACGTCGGCGCGGATAGCCTCTTCGACCTGGCGCTGGCGGATTTCCTACTCACGCAAGGTTGGGCGCAAAATGTCGTCTTCTACCTCAAGAACCAGCCCTTCTTCGTCTCCGACGCAATGCCGGAGGATATCAAGGTCGTCATCCAGCAACTGCAAAATGCTCAAGAACCCGCTGTTGCACAACTGGGCAAGCGCCTCCGCCAATCCGTGATTACCAATCACCTATCCCTCGTCACCGATCCATTCTGGACAAGCTGTCTCTCCTTCTGGGAACTGCCATCCGCGTTGCGCGACGACATCGCCCGTGCCGATCTCATCATCCTCAAAGGCGACGTCAACTACCGCCGCCTTCTCGACGACCGCCACTGGCCCCACACCACCCCCATCGAACACGCCGACGCCAACTTTCCCCGTCCCTACCTCATCCTCCGCACCCTCAAAGGCGAGATCGCCGTCAGTTTGCAGCCAGGGCAGGCAGAAATGTTATCGACTGAGGATCCGACATGGCTCATTAATGGCAAAAGAGGGCTTATCCAATTGATAGGTCGCTAAAAGCCACAAGTCCTGACCAATCCGATTATAATTGAACAGGATCATGCGACTAAAGCTTTTTTAGAAGAGTGTTTTTCGTTTTCGGGGGTGTGCCGCAAAAGGAAAAAACCAGGGTATGCCCCCCCGTGATGGGCCAATTATTGGGGTTGGGGGATTTATAGATGTGAAAAGTAAGTAAAAAA
>JBJYXQ010000050.1:0-2502 GCA_046260035.1 Anaerolineae bacterium | reverse complement strand
TTCATCGTAGCAGCGTTGCAGGTTGTAGTTGGGGATGCGCGCCCGCAGGTGGTGGATGTGGTGCAGGCCGATGCTCCCGGAGAACCATTGCAGCACTTTGGGCAGTTTGTAGTACGAACTTCCCTGGAGCGCCGATTCGATTCGGTTCCATACTCCATCCCGCGCCCAATAGACTGTCTCAAATTGGTGCTGGACGTAGAACATCCACAGCCCCAGCGTCGCGGCGATGATGATGATAGGGAATTGCACCAGGAAATATGTGCGAAACCCGATGGTCAGGCTGGCAATGACGATAATGGCGGCCAGCGCCAGGTTGGTGATGATGACGCTCAAACGCTCCGGTTTCCGCGCGCCTTTTGTGGCAAAACGGTGCGCCACCAGGAACATGAACCCCGGCCCCAGGCCAAACATCACCAGCGGATGGCGTATGAGGCGATAGCCCAGCCGTTGCCACTTGGATGCGGATTTATATTCCTCCACGGTCATCGTCCATACGTCGCCAACGCCGCGCTTGTCGAGGTTGCCTGCCGTGGCGTGATGGATCACGTGGGAGTGACGCCACTCTTCGTAAGGGGTAAATGCGAGTATACCCAAAATGTAACCCACGATGGTGTTCGCACGGTTGGATTTGAAGAATGAGCGATGGGTGCAGTCGTGGAAAAAGATGAAGATGCGCACCAGGAAACCGGCACCAAGTATGGCTAACGCCAGCGTCAGCCAGTACGTTAACCCCAGTTGTACTGTGCGCACCATCAGGTAAAACGTGGCAAAGTAGAGCAACAGGGTATGGGTCAGTTGCCAGATGGACTTCTTGAGATCAGGCTGCTCGTATTGTGCCAGCCTTTTGTACCACTCCGGTCTTGCTTCAGATCGCGCCGTCATAGGATACCTCCTCCTCAAAAATGACCTTAACGGATCAAACAGAAAGTGCATCCGTTATCTTCATACTGGAAAATGATGCCAAAAAAAATTCTGGGGCAGTGATCCTATGGCGCGTTAAGGTACTTACTGCTATTGTAGCATATTCCGTGTGGTTTGCGATGTGAAATCAACCAGATATAATGATTTTAGCAAATTCAGGAAGGAGTTGGTGTGATGCCTGCAAATAGAAAAACAAAAAATACGTGGGTCCTGATCCTATGTGGGGCCGTCGCCCTGCTTTTGACCATTGGGATTGTTGCGCTGGACAGCCTCAGTACCCCGTTGGATGGCGTCATTCGGGCAGGCGCGTTGATGGGATACATGGGCGTTTTCCTGGCCGCGCTCTCATCCAACTATATGCGCGATTTGACTCGCTTTTTCGGACGTTCATTCATCAAAGTCCATCATATCGTCTCGGTCACAGCACTTGTCGCGCTGACGGTCCACGCGATTGGTGTCGCCTGGCGTGCTGGAACCGTTGCCACTTTCCTGCCAAGTTTTGCCTCATGGCAACTTTTCTTCAGCTTGGGCGGTCGTCCAGCTTTCTGGATACTCGCCGTCACTTCACTCACCGCGTTGTTTAGAACCGCCATCGGCAAAAACTGGAAAGTCATCCACTGGTTGAATTACCTGGTTTTCATACTGGGAACGATTCACGCGCAGATGATCGGGCCAAATTTCCAACATCTGGGCGTTCGCATTGTTTCCTGGATTATGCTGGCGGTCTTGATCAGCGTTTTTGTGTGGAAGCGCACGCGTAAACGGCGAGCGCTGGCAAAGGCGAAGGCTGGAGGAAAACGATGAAGCTCCAGACACTCTTGCGTGGACAGCGCGTCCGATTGACAGCATTGACGCAGGATGATCTGCCGACTATCGCCACGTGGTACCAGGACACCGAATTTATGCGGTTGCTGGATGCCAGGCCCGCCAGTCCCGAATCGGCTGACGCGCTACACACGTGGTTGGAGGAAGCGCACAAAGCATCCGACGGCTATCTCTTTGCCGTGCGACTGCTGGACAATGACGTTCTGATCGGATTTATTGAACTTGATGGCATCCTTTGGACACACGGCACGGCCTGGTTCAGCATTGCCATCGGCAAACCTGAATATCGCGAAAAGGGGTATGGGACGGAAGCCGCGCGGTTGACGCTCGCGTTTGCTTTCCAGGAGCTGAATATGCACCGCGTGCAAGCCACGGTATTCAGTTACAACCGCCGCTCGATGGCGATGTTCGAGCGGTTCGGTTTTCAGCGCGAAGGCGCCTTCCGCGAGTTCATCCATCGTGACGGCGAGCGCTATGATATGTTGCTGTACGGCCTTCTGCGCCGCGAGTTCGAGAAGCCGGTTGGCATGACCGTATGAGTGTGAAGATACTGACCGCTGCGACCCCCGCAGGCCGCGAGGCCATCGAAGCGGTGATGGCGGCTTCCTATCGCGCTGACATCGACGAGGTACCGCCAGAGTGGGCGCTGGCGCGCGTTGTGGATGGCATACCGGTCGCGTTTATCCTCGTCGATCCCCGCCGGCAGATGGCATTTCCCGGTGGCGACCTGCGTTACGCCTTCATTTGCGACGTTGC
>JBJYXQ010000049.1:8557-26036 GCA_046260035.1 Anaerolineae bacterium | reverse complement strand
ACCCAGGGACGCAGCCAGCGCGTTTTGATGCCTTCGATGACCATCTCCGGCGTGATCGACAGTCCCTGGATCGGTTCGCCGCGCCAGACGCTCTGCAGGTAGGGATACGCCGCGCCCGCGCCCACAAGCAGGCCCAACAGCGCGATGCCGATCACGAGGCCCACACCGCCTACCAGCACCCAACGCCACGACACGCCCGTCTCACGCGCTGCACCAAGGATCACGCCAAGCAGCGGGACCAGCAACGGCGCGAACATCACCACGAACTGCGGCCAACGTGTGGCGTTGAAAAGGTTGGGCAGCACGCCCCCTGCCTGTGAGCGCAGTGCGTACCAGAACGGGAAATACAGAATCACACTCAACACACCCAAAACGACGGCTTCAGGCAGCGACTTCCACAGCACGTCGAAGAACCGCGCCCACATTTGCCGGAACGTGGGTGTCCCGTCCGCAAGGCGTGCATAACGCGCCAAGACCATTCCGCCCACCATCAATGCCCAGTAGATCGGAAAGTCCCACGTGTTGATAAAGCCGAGTGCACCCAATACAAGCGCGTAGCCCGCCATCGGTATGAGGCGCACGAGCAGTGTGGAGTGCACCTCCTCCCCGAAGTGGTCGCACCGAAGGCGGGTCAGCCACTTAGCACTGAATTCGCCTTCACACAGCGTACGGTAGAGATTCAGCGCGAGCGCGACGACCAGTAGTGTGAAGGGCAGCACCAGGACGTGCGGGTGCATGTCGCCCAGGGTGAAGCTGAATGCGGGAAACTCATCGATGATCTCTATACGGTCGCCCCAGGGCGCGTAGTCGGTGAGTACCCGCGATCCCTGCCACCACCAGAAGAAGCGCGTGGGAATCCAGGAGAAGGGCGGCTGCGGTGCGGTGTTGATATTGCGGATGTCCAACCACGCCCAGAATCTGGCGGACAGCAATCCGCGCGCGTGCAACACTTCGAGAAAGCCCTCCGCGTTGCCGGTCAGCAAGAGTAGCAAAGGGGCAAACAACGAGCGCAGCACGCCCTGTCGTTCCAGCAGATCGTAAACAATGCCGTAGGCGCCCACAGCCGCCAGCGCAAACCAACCCGCGCAACCCAGGTTGAAGGCCACCGTTGCTGGGATCGCCGCCAGCCGCGTGAGCGTCCCGAGCAGAAAGTAGCCCAGGTAATAGTAAGAGATCGCGTAGCCGGAGAGCCAGGGATCGTGCGGTGGAACCTGCGGTGAACGCAGAATTGCGTTGAGGAACGCGATCTCCATCCACTTTTCACCGCCCGCCGTCTCCAATTGCGGTTGCGAGGCGCGCACCACCGTCCACAAAAGCAGCGCCCCTAGGAAGAGCGCCTCGGTGGTGAGGATAAACTTACCTTGTTCCTGCAGCCAGGGACGTACTTCATTCCTCTGAGACCACAACACCCACATCCCCACTGCGAAAACGAAGCCCGCTGCCACAAGTATAGCGGACGTCGTGTTCTCCCACAGATGCAGGATGCCGCCCCACCACACCACCACGCCGGTCAGCAACAGGCCCAGCGCCTTAGCCGCCGCGTACCCTCGCGAGCGCAAGCGCCGCAGCCACACAAACGCCAGCGGCAATCCCGCCAGCGCAAAAAATTGCATCGTTAAATACCACGCGAGAAACTGTCCAATCATAAATACTCCGGAAGAGAAAGATTTGCGAATAGCGAGTCACGAATCTTGATTCATCATTCGTAATGCGCTATTCGTTATTCGCTACGGCCCCACCGTAATGAGTGGCGCCAGGTCGGCGTAGCGCGTCTCCCCAATACCGTCCACCTCTTGCAAGTCTTCGATCCGCTCAAAGGGACCATGAGCCTCGCGGTAATCGATAATGCGCTGCGCCATCGCCGGGCCAATGTGCGGTAACATCTCCAACTCAGCAGAGGTCGCCGTATTGATGTTCACCAACGCATCGGCAGAATCTCCAGATGCGACCGGAACCTCGGGCTGCGGCGCAGCCGCGCGATGCGGCACGATCACGTGCTCGTTATCGACGAGCAATGCCGCTAAGTTGACACTGTCCATATCGGCGTCGTCTGCCGCGCCTCCAGCGGCGTCCAATGCATCGGCGAGCAGACTGCCCGCGGGCAGCGTCACAACGCCGGGCTGCTCCACCGCACCGCTGATGTAGACCCGTAACGGCTGCGGGGTCACCGTAGGACGAGCAACGATTGCATCCGCGACCGTAGCAGGAACGCACATCTGCCCCCAATACGGCGGCGGGGTGAGAATAGCGGCAGTCTGCGCCTTATCTTGCGCGATTGACATGCCGATAACCCCACCAACGATCACAGCCACCACAAGGAGCACAATACCGTAGTTGCGGTACTGTTTCCGCACCTGGGCCTGCACCTGCTCACGGATTTCCTCACGAAGTTCATCGATATCAATCAGCGTAGAGGACACAACGTTCATAGGCCACCGCTGCCCGTGCTCAGGCCGATTCAGGCTCCGGCGATTCTGGTCCCGCCGATCCTGACGTCGCCGATTTGGCAGCGCGGCGGCGGAACAAACGCCGGGGTGCCAAACGGCGCATTTGCTGGTACAATCCGCGCAACTCCGGGCCTTTGATCGTGCGACCGGCCTCGAAGTAAGCGCGCGCGGCCTGCCCGATGCCCCAGGTACTGACCGCCGAGATAGCCGCCGAGACGATCCAGCCCAGACCGGGGACGAATTTGGCCAACTGCGATCCCAGGTAGCGCGAAAGGAGACTACCCGCCATCGTCGTCAGCAACTCGCGCGCGTGAGAGACATTCATCGATTCACCGTAAGCCGCTGCAATGCGCAGCACCATCCGCGTTTGCGAGGCCAACAGAATGGGAATGTCCAGCCCAGGAACCGGTTGCAGCGAGATCAACGCGTTGATCCAGGCAGTACGGCGCACGATACGGTTGACGATATGCGCGCGCACATCGGGGAGTGCCCGTGCCATCGCCACAGCAACCGCCGGTTGCGCGCTCAAAATCGCAGGCAGCAGCCCATCCACAATGCCCATCCCCGTCTGTGCTGAAAGCGGTATAGGCCGCACGCCGAGGAGTTTCTCAGCGTTCTCCAAAACCCACAACAAATCCTTCTTCACCAGGTCGGCCTTGTTCAAAGCAACGATCACCGGACGGTCCAGCCCACGCAGAGTCGTGTAGAGGTCGTGGTCGCTCTGGCGCACACCTGCTGCGGCATCCAGCAGAAGCAATATCAGATCCGCACCAGCGGTCGCTTTGCGGGCAATCTCGGCGCGGTCCACGCCCCACACCTCGCCAAAGCCGGGGGTGTCTACCAGCAAAAACGGCCCAATTGGATGTTCAATGACGCCCTTCGTCGTGCCGGGGACGGCACTCACCGCCGACAATTTGCGGCCGTGCAGACGGTTGAACAGCGTGGATTTGCCGCTGTTTACCGGACCAACGATGACCAGCCGGGCCTGCGTCTCCTGTTCCACCTCATAGCCAACCGCGTGCCAGTCCAACGCCCGCAACAGCGCGTGGATGTCATCCATCTTTCTGGGCAGCAGGGAACTACTCATCTCTCCTCATGTATATCGAAGTGGGACGCACGAGTGCGCCGCGCACTTGTGCGCCCCACCTGGACTCAATCTACGAAGCAGAACCGGCTAACGGCAACGTGAAGGTGAACGTTGTTCCTTGTTCCGAGGTTTCGGCTACCCAGACGCGCTCGCCATGAGCCTCCAAAACCATCCGGCAGAAAGCCAGCCCCAGACCGCTGCCGCGCTCGGTTTGCTGGCCTGCCACAAACTTGGTGAAGAGATTACGCCTGATCTCAGGAGGAATGCCGGGCCCGGTGTCGGAAACGGAGACACATAGCTTGTCGGGCATTTCGGGTTCTACTTCGGCCCGCACGGTGATTTCTCCACCGGCTGGGGTGAATTTGAACGCATTTCCTATCAGATTTTGCAGCACGCGCTCGACCAATTCTCTGTCAGCCAGCACCAAAGGAACATCCTCAGGCACAGTATTGACGAAATTCAGATCGTGTTGTGAGAGCGTTAGTTTTTGCAGTTCAACCGAATCGCGCACAATGTCTGAGAAACGGAAGACAACCGGCTTCAACGGCATTTGCCCGGTCTCCAAACGGCTAATATCCAGAATCGCGTTGACCAGTTTGACCATGCGTTCGGCGCTGAGCAATGCGATGCTGATAATGCGCCGTTGCCCTTCCATGAGCGAATCGCTGGCTCCACGCAGCAACAACGTCAACGCCGCGTGAATGCCGGTCAACGGGTTGCGCAGGTCATGAACCATCGTGTGCGTGAGATCGTCGCGGAATTGGTCCAACAATCGCGCATCGGTGACATCACGCACCAGAAAGAGCCGTCCTAAAGGTTGCCCATCGCCGCGCACCGGCCAACTGACCCATTGAATAGTCCGCAAGCCGATCTTGACTTCACCGTGGTGGGGTTGATCGTCACCATCGCGGATGCGGTGCATCTCACCAAGGATGATCTTGACCACGTGCCGTGCGTGCTCACGCAGTGTATTCACAACATCCCACAACGAACGGTCAACCCACGCTTCCGGTCCATTTGGCAAACCGAGAAAACGCAGCGCCGGCCGATTGACGACCAACAGACGCAGATCGGTGCCCAACAGGATCACCCCATCGCGACTGGATTGCACCACCGTCCGCAGGCGTTCGCGCTCTTCCTCCATCACCTGGAAAAGCTCCGCGTGCTCCATTGCGGCCACAATCTGTGCCGAAATCGCCATCAGCAAATCTACGTCCGGCTGGGTGAAATCATGCTGATCGGCACGATTGGCCGCCATCAACACGCCACACGTCTGGCCCTGGATTAGCAACGGGGCTATAGCGACCGAGCCTGCTGTTTCGGCCGCGTAGTACCAGTGCTGCACTTCCCCGGTTTGCGCACGCGCTTCCACCGCCGTTTGGGTGAGGAAAAGAGGCCGTCCGTCGCTCAACACTTCATCCACGATCCCCTGTGACAGCTCGTCGAAGCTTAGTTGCGGCAATACGGTTGGAGCGTCCCCACCCGCAAGCAAGGTGTCTACCTGCTGATTGGCGAGATCGAAGCGCACCAGCCAGACCACATTGGCACGTAGCGCATTTGCAATGCTATTCAACACTACCGGAAGGACATCGTCAAGGTAGCGCGAGGCGATCAGAGCACGTGTGACAAAATACAATGTCTCCGTCATACGCGTCGTCGCCCAAAAGCGATCTTCGGTCTGGCGGCGCTCGAATGCCTCCCGGCGCAAAGAAACGTAGAGCTCCGAGTTCTGATAGGCCGAGGATAGAACCTCAGCCAGCGCATCCGCAAACAACCGCGTGTCCGCATCAAAGGCATCGGGCGCATCACTCACCACGTAGAGCAACAGGTGAATCCATTCGCCCCGTTTCAGGGGAACGAGCAAAGCACTGGCGAGGTCAATGTTGAGCGGGAACACCGACGAAACGCCGGGAATCTCGGGGACGTAGTGGAGGGCCTTGGTCTGGAGCGCGGTAACGAGCATAGGATGGTCAGCGGGCGCTACCTCATCAAGTGGCGGAGCCAATGTTCCAGTTGAGGCCGTAACGCGCACCATACCCGTTTCGTGATCCAGTGACAGCAAAGCGATACCTGCCCAACCGGTCAACTTGGCTACAAATGTGAGGCTTTCTTGCGCCAAATGCTCCGCACGTTGGAAACGACGGAGAAACTGCAAGATCTCATTGAGAATCGCCAAATGGTTGTTCACCTGTCTCGGCTCCTCATCGAGGGATATAACACATTGTTAATAAAAGTGTAGCACAAATTACAATACAAGCAAAATACAAAGAGGGATCCCTACAAGGATCCCTCTTGTTTTTCTTCGTCACGATAAAGCCTCAATAATCCTCATCGTCGCCACCTATGATAACTTGGCGTTTGCGTCCGGCACTTTCCTGGGGACCGACGATTCCCATCTGCTCCATCTCTTCCATCAACCGCGCAGCACGGGGATAGCTGATGCGCAGCCGCCGCTGCAAACCGGAGGTCGAAATGCTGCCCCGGC
Organism: Anaerolineae bacterium; assembly: GCA_046260035.1. Taxonomy (GTDB): domain Bacteria; phylum Chloroflexota; class Anaerolineae; order B4-G1; family SLSP01; genus DSWT01. Next base: position 20,017 of record JBJYXQ010000049.1, on the reverse strand, counting down.
TCTGAGCGATAGCCACGGCACGTTCCAACAGGTCCGCGTCTTCTGATTGTCCATCGATACGCAGCGAATCAGGGCCTTTGGCCTCCACGATCACTTCCCATGGCGGTTTAGCAGGCGTGGCGCCCTCACTCTTCTGCCAGAAGCGGATGATGGCCTCCAGCTCTTCGTCCGAAATGTAACACCCTTGCACGCGTTGCGGTGCGGAGGCGTCCGGCGGCAAGAAGAGCATATCACCGCGTCCAAGTAGCGATTCAGCGCCCGGTGTATCGATAATAACGCGAGAATCAACGTTGCTGGTGGTCGCAAAACTCACCCGCGCCGGGAAGTTGGCCTTGATCAGCCCTGTCACCACATCAGTGCTGGGGCGCTGCGTAGCGACGACCAGGTGGATGCCGGTAGCGCGCGCCATCTGCGCGATGCGCGTCAGCGTACGCTCGGTCTCCTCCGGCGTGGACAACATCAAATCCGCCAGCTCGTCAATAAAGACGACCATGCGCGGCAGCGTTTCTTCACCCTTACGGGTCATTTTGCGGTTGTAGTCATCCAGGTTGCGCGCCACCGTCTCCGAGAATAGCTTATATCGCCGGTCCATCTCGTGCGCCACCCAACGCAACGCCCGGATGATGTTTTCCATATCGGATTCGGCCTGACCCAACAAGTGCGGCAGGCCGTTAAGATGGCTCAACTCTACCATCTTCGGGTCAATGGCGATCAAGCGCAAGTTCTCAGGCTGGTTATGCATAATCAGGCTGGCCGCTAACGCCTTGATGAAGATGCTCTTGCCGCTGCCGGTCGTCCCGGCGACAAGCAGGTGCGGCATCGCCGAAAGGTCGGCGACAATGGCGGAACCAGCGACGTCCAGCCCGATTCCCACACAGAGCGGCTTGCCACATTTGCGAAATGTCTCGCTTTCCAGTACCACACGCAACGAGACCAGACTGATCTCCGTGTTGGGGACTTCGATGCCGACGACGGCACGACCAGGCACAGGCGCTTCGATACGCAGCGATTTCGCCGCCAGCGCCAGGGCCAGATCATCGGCCAGCGACGCAATCTGGCTGACGCGCACCTTGCGCTGCTCTTCGCCGTCCGCACCCCGGCTGATGTAGCCAGGAGAAACGCCAAATTGCGTGACCGTGGGGCCAGGACGCACCTCTGTCACTTGCGCCGGTACACCGAACTGCGCCAACGTCTTTTCAATGATCTGGCTCTTACGGCGCAAGTCTATCTGATCCATCCCAGCACGGCGGGATTCCTTTAGCAACGTGAGGGGGGGCAAAGCATCCGCACGCGGTTTGGGGGCGGGGGATGCTTTCGCGCTCATAGGCAAAGGTGCGGACGGCACTTTCGTATCCGCCGGGGCAACCGGCGGCGGTTCAACAGCCGGCGCGGCTGTCTCGTGGCGCTGAGGGATTGGCGAGATTGCAACCCCGCCTGAGACCTGCACAGGCGCTACAGACTCGGAAGCGGCTTGCGCTGCTGCGTTGCTAGCCCTTCGTGCACGCCAGGCCGCGCCGATCTCGACGAGGCGCTGTCCGAAGAGACGCAGGTCTTCTTTCGTCACATCAAACGCAAGTGCCAGGCCAATCACCATCACCAACGCCATGAGGAAACCGGTGATCAGGGAGCCAAGTGCATCGTTCAGCAACACGTAAAATGCCCAACCGATCACGCCGCCGCCCCGCCCCGACTCGACCAATCCCCAACTGCGTGGATTATCGGCTACCCCACTGATGAACGTCGCAGTGAGTGTCAACAGTGCAACAAGGGCCAATTCGAAGCCCAAAACCGGACGCCAGCGCCACGTCATTGGCTGGTGGACCAGGTGACGCAGCCACAACAATCCCAATCCGACGATCATCGCCGCTATAGGATAAGCTCCCCAGCCGAACACGAATACTAACAGACGCACCCATCCTTTGATCAACACCCCGGAGTTAACGCCCTCGACTTTGCCGGTCAGGGCAACGATCGTCAGTAATCCGAAGAGAATGAGCGCCACAGCCAGTAGCTGTTGCCCGGTAGGTCCCTTGAGCCAATCGAAGAAAAGCTGAGCAACCTTGCTCAAGACACTGCCTACACTGACTTTTTGCGCGGATGCGCGTGACTTGCTGGTCGTTCGTCGCTTAGATGTGGTCGTAGACGCGCGTGTAGAGGCAGCCATTTTCCTGCTACGGGATTTGCTCCCCCGCCTGCCGGAGGGCCGGGCCATTGGGGCGACTTTACGCCGTGCCATATGTGTGCGCTCCGTCCACCGTTCCTAACGCAATACGATGTTCTTCAGGCACAATTTCCAAGATGCGCACCGTAACCTCTTGTCCTACATAGAAGTCGTTGTGACTGGTACCAGTGCCATCGTTATGCTCTAGCTCAGAGGCGTGCAACAGCCCCTCGAGGCCATCTACCAATTCCACAAAGATGCCAAAACGCTCGACACTGGCAACGATGCCCGTGAGGATGTCGCCTGGCTTGATATGCATATGAACGGACATCCAGGGATTCGCCTTAAGCCGCTTCAAGCTCAAACCCACGCGTTGATGGTCCAGATCGACGTTGAGAATTTTGACGCGGACATCCTGCCCTGGCTGTAAAAAGTTCTCGGGATCGCGCACCCGGCCCCACGAAATCTCGGAAATATGCACCATACCTTCCAGCGGACCAATATCGACGAACGCGCCAAACGGACGCACGCTGGTGACTTTCCCCGTGCACGTGTAGCCGGGACACAACCAATCCGGCCATTCGGGCTCCATCAGCTCGCACTCCGATACCTGGCGTTCCGAGAGGAGAATGCGATTGCGTATGGGCTCCACTTCAATGACGCACAACCGCAACTTCTTGCCAACGAAGTCCTTGAAGCATTGCTCGCGTGCATCCGGGTCGGCGGGGAACGGGTAATCGATCAGGTGTGAGGCTGGGATGAAGCACTCCACACCCTTCCAGTGCGCCATCAGCCCTCCCCGGTTATAATCGTCAATGATCAATTCCAAGATGGCATGAGTGCGGAAAAGCTGACGGGCTTCGTCCCAAACAGCCATTGGCACGTCCGGTGCCTCAACCCACTCCCAAGCAACCGTGGCGTGCCCCATACTGACCGGGCCCTCTTCTAAAATAATATCCCAATAACTCTCACAAAGTGGCGAATGCGGAGGAACATAATGATCCATACCAATAACTCCTTTTATCACCAACCTGACGAATGACACGGACTTTATCCAACCTTCGCCAGGTTGCTTTGCCCAAACCTCACGGTTGCATAAGGCTCTGCTGCTGTTGGCCGCTGTGTAGCGCGGTCGGCAACCCACTTTGACCGTTATGCGCTTCTTCTTCCATCGTTACAATGATCTCGGCCAGATTTTCAATCGCTATCCGCTGTTTACGATACAGGTCCGACTCACTCACTGCCAGCCGCATCGCCACCTCACGGACTTTGTGTCCGCGCAGGAATTTCATTTCAAGTATATTGTATAGCAGCCATTCCGGTGCTGTCAACTTGCGTTCGCCATCGGGACGCAGGCGCTCAATGGCATCGGTCAATACCGCCCGCAGCCCCTTGACGACGTTCCCATCATGATCGACAGCTGCTTGCTTGACGACTTCCAGATCCAGCAGGGGGTTCTCGGTCAGACGCGGGCCACCCCAATAGTGCGCGAGTGCATCGTGCACCCACTGTGGCAGTTCCGGCGACTGCGTCAACGTGAAACCGCCTACCGCCTCGCCAGTATAACGCAGGATGCTCCCACGTCTCTGGATATCGGTCAATTCGGAGAGTAACGGTGAGAAAGCACCGAACACCACTTGCTGCAACCGTCGATCCTCTAGCGCGGCGCTCGCCTGCACCAGCAGATCGTCCAACAACGCCTCCTGTTCCTCGGCAAGGGGCAGATGGACCTCAGGCGCATGCAACCCGATCAAACCAAGAATCCCACCCCCGCTCTTATCGTGGATAACGAGCACCCAGTAGCCATCCCAGAAGACGAAACGATCCTGCTTTTCCGCGCACGACACTTCCTCCAAAGGAATCTGGGCGATATCTTCCTGCGAGAGGGACCAATTACAGCGGATATCCCAATGCAATTCGCCGTTGTCCAGCATTGCCAGGAAGCCACCGCTGCTGTGGAGGATTTCGCAAACCGCGGCCAAGACGTTTTCCAAGAATTGGCGCAGGTCGGCAGTGGTCAGCAGGCGTTGGCTCAATTCCTGCACCCGCGCTACCTCTTCTCGCCCCTCACGATAGAGCGCGAGGTCGATCAACGGCTTCGCCAGTTCCACGCCCAACTGCATCACGATGACGGTTCCAGCGGAGACGATCAACGAGAGCGTGTACTGGCGCACCCCCAACACCGGTTCCAGCGTCAGCCCAACGCCGAACATCACCAGCGCCAGACTCGCCGTGAGCGGACCGCGCAGGAGAAAACGCACCATCCGGTGCTTAATCACCCGGTCAGGCGTCAGTGCACCGATAAAGGCGACGCTGTAGGCCATCAACACCAGCATCGCGGCAACGGCGACGTTCCCCACGATAAGCAGGAGCCAGAAAAAGATTCCCGGCAGATACGTCGGCCAGCCGATTAGCAACAGGTAAGGGAACACGCCCATAGCTGGCGCGATAAAACTGACGAGCAAGTACGCCATACGGCGTCGCGCCGCATGAGTGTAACACCGGCGTCGTGCGATGAGCGTTTCCCGCAATCCCCACAATGCGACGCCGGCAAAGGCGAAGGCAAACGGATAAAAGAGCGGGCCGGGTAGCAAATGTTGCGCCCCGATTGAGGCGGCACCGTTGTACGATACCCCCTCATGAACCACAAGATCGGTGAAGAAGGCCAGCAGTGCCACAATACCACTGATTACGAAGCTGCCCCAGCGCACCCAACTAGGGAAACGATCTTCCATCACTGAGAGACGGATTGCGCGTACAAATTCAATGTAAAACGGCGGGGTGAACGCGATGCCCAGCCACTGAAAGCGCAGCAGCATCCCTGCCCGCGCCGGAGCTGTCGCATTGGGCGGCAGCAGATCGACCAAATAGACGATGATCACGCAGACTAATAAACCGCCGAAGGTGTTCGAAACCCGGCTCTGGCGATTGTAAAAAAGAAGGTAGAGCGCGAGGGCAAAGGCGGTCGCTGCCAGCCCCGCCATCAATACATCATTTGCTTTGATGAGAAAATGTAACAAATCCATAAGTAAAAGTCGAAAGTCTAATGTCCAATGTCCAAAGTCGATAGTCAATTTCAAAACAACTACAGTATCTTACGTTATTACATCCTGCAGCTTGTTTCTTACATCTTTTTACCGCACGCGCTTGCGGAAGAAAATCCCGACTTCCTGTCCTGGCCAATATGCATCCTGAAACCCACAGAAGACGAAACGGTGCTTGAGCGCAAAACCGATCGCCGGCTGCGCCTTGAGAGGACACTCCAGAATCAGATGCTCAACATCCTTGCGTAATGCCCAATTGTTGGCATAGTTCAATAATTCCGTAGCAACCCCATGGCGGCGATAAGCTTCCACCACCACCAAGTCATTGATACGTGCCTCGCCGCGCTCAGCCGCCACCGACAATGCCAGGTAGCCTATCACCTTGCGGCCTTCGACGGCAATCCAAAAGATGTCGCTGCGCGCCCAACACTTTGCCCGTGCCTCCGGAGCGAGAAAAGGGGCAATGCGCTGTCTGCGGGGTAGACGCACTTCCCGAAAAAGCGCGCCCCACTCGCCATCGCCCTGTAACCCTTCCATCTGCCACGCAGATTCGGTTTCAAATGCAGCATCGATTTCCAAACAAGCTTTCCAATCGTCTTCACGAGCCAAACGGATGCGCATAATTCCTCCTGTATTTAGTATCAGTCCGAAAATTCAATTTTGCGTAGCAATTGCGCCTAAAAGCGGCTTTAGCCGCAAAATCTGGCGCAATCACAAGTAACTTGTGCTGCAAGTAGCTTTACGAAGCGTATTTTGAAGTTCTACTGCAAAAGTATTTCAACCGGCCAGACAATTTTCGGATAGATTCTTAGTCAAAGGTCCAAAGTCGCTAGTCGATAGTCCAAAGTTGCCTGCAGATGGCTTGGTCAGAGAGCTGCTACGACACAATAAAGCGTATGGCTACTGCCACACAAAAATCCAAAATCGTTTTACGGCGCGACAATGTTGACCGGGATCGTGCACATCGTCGTGTTGCCGTAGATGTCCACAACGACCAACTGAAAGCGATACGGCCCACCTGGTGGGTAGCGACTCGGATCCGAGACATCCCACGTCCCCAAGAGCCCATTGATCACCGCCGTATCGTATTGCGAGACAAAGTTGGGCGTATCCGATCCCGGGAACTGCACCTCGAACTTATAATATGAAAAGGCGTTGACGTTAGCCGTGCCTTCCACTTGCACTTCTCCCGCCACGTTGCTCCCGGCTGTAGGCAACGTCAACTGTGCCTCGGTCGCCGGGCAATCAGGCTGATAGGCATCCGGCGGAACGGACGTAGCTGTAGGCAACACGATGTCCGTCGGCGTCGGCTGCGTCGCGGGGATCACCACCGTCGTCATCATCTCCGTAGCAGTCAAGGACGGCGCCGGTGTTCCAACACCCGGCGTCTCCACCGAGCCGAGCGGCGTAGGCGTGAGTGTAAACAGCCCCACCCCCACCGTGGGTGCCGGCGTTGTCGTCACTGGCGCTGCAGGCAACACATACGCACGCAACAAGAACACCACCGCCCCAAGCACTAGGAACAGCATCGCCGTAAGCCAGGCACGGGTCATTTTCTGCTGGTATACCTCGCGTTCCAACGAGAACTGTGCGACATCACGCCGGCGTTTGGTAGTGATAGCGGTGATGACGTAACCCAGCGCGCCTAACAGGCAAATGACGCCGACCCATAGGGCTTGCCGCCCCAGCCAGGAAAGCACAATCGTCATAGGCGACGCAAAACTCCCCGGATGATCGTCTCCAAACGAGGCGTTAACACACGCCCGGCCTCCAACACCTCCTCGTGGTCCGGCGACGGCGCGCCCTCCTCACCCAGCAACGTGTTGCTAATCCCTGAGAGTCCGAGCACGCGCATTCCGCTATGTCGCGCCGCGATCACCTCCGGCACTGTCGACATTCCCACGGCGTCTGCACCGATAAGGCGCAGGAAGCGCACGTCGGCGGGGGACTCGAAGCTGGGGCCGGCCAGGCATATGTAGACACCCTGATGCGCCGGAATCGCGGCTTCCAGAGCGATCTCCTGGGCCATCCGGCGCAGCGCGGGTTCGTAGGCCTCATTCATGCTGGGGAAACGGGGGCCAAATTCGGCCAGATTCGGACCACGCAGAGGATTCAAGCCGGCCATGCCGATCAGGTTGATATGATCGCGGAGGATCATCACCTCACCGGCCCGGTAGGTCATATTCAACCCGCCTGCGGCATTTGTCACGATGAGGAGTTCTGCGCCAAGAAGCCGCATCACGCGGACGGGCAATCCAACACGGCCCATACTATAGCCTTCGTAGAAATGCGCACGACCCTGCATCACTACCAGTGGAAGACCTTCGAGTGTCCCCAAGATCAAGCGCCCGGAGTGGCCCTCCACTGTAGAGACAGGGAAATGTGGGATGTCAGCAAAGGGAATAGTCACCGCATCTTCTACCGACTCGGCCAAAGCATTCAGCCCCGATCCGAGAATCAGCCCCACGCGCGGCTTCAGGTCGGTATAACGGCGAATCGTCGTCACCGCCTCATTGAATTCTGGCATCGCAAAGAATTCTTCCATACAAACCTCCTAACCCGGATAAAACGAACCCAACAAGACCTTCAACACCCGTTTTCTTGCTCGTGTCGCTACGCTATCGAGTGGGCAAGAATTTGCGTGGTTAGGCCCTGACAATCATCAGCCGTTAGTCAAATAGCGTGATTACATTTCTTCGGTGTCCACGTGAGCGCGCGGGTGAGCACGGTCGTAGACTTCACGCTTGCGCTGGCTCGAGATCTCAGTATAAATCTGCGTCGTGGTGATGTTGGCGTGCCCCAAGAACTGCTGCACTTCGCGCAAATCAGCTCCGCCATCCAGAAGATGTGTGGCGAACGTATGGCGTAGTGTATGCGGCGTCACCCGTGATTCCAAACCCGCCGCTTGCGCGTAGTGCCGCACCAGAAACCAGAGACCCTGCCGGGTCAAAGCATCGCCCAGGTTGTTAAGGAACAGCGTCTTCTCGGCAGTCTCGCGCAATAAAAAAGGCCGCCCCTCTTCGATATAGCGTTGCACACAATCCCGTGCCGCCGGATACAGGGGAATCAGGCGCTCCTTGCTACCCTTACCCATACACAGCACGGTATTGTTTGCCAGGTCCACATCCCCCATGCGAAGGTTGAGTATCTCACTCGCTCGCATCCCCGTCGCGTATAACATCTCCAACAACGCGCGATCCCGCAAAGCCAGGGGCGTCTCTTCGATGGAAGCCGCATCCAACAAACGCCGAACTGCCTCGCGAGACAGGGTGTGCGGCAAACGTTTGCCTACCTTAGGCTGATGCAGCCAATCAACCAACTCGTTCTCGATCACGCCCTCAGCAAAGAGAAAGTGCAGGAACGAACGTACTGCCGCAACCTTCCGACCTACCGTCGCTGTGCTGTACCCTCGATCCTGAAGCGAGGTCACAAAACCTTCGAGTATGTCAGGTTCCAACGCACTCCACTGCGTCAGGCCGGATGCTTCCACAAATTCCCGAAACTGCATCAAATCCCGTTCATAAGCAGCCAGCGTGTTGGCAGCATACCCGCGCTCAAACCTCACGTACTGCAAGAAACGGTGTAAATCGGTATCCATACCAGAATATTATACTTTAACGCTTAAATCCCACAAATGACGGGCGATTTCTTCGGTGGCGTGTGGACGTGCTAACGCTTGCGAATGCGCTGCCATCGCCGCACGCCGCGCCGGGTCCGCCAGCAATTCCATCACCGCATCTGCCACCGCCTGAGGCTTGGGTGCCCACACACCCGCGTCGTTTTCGACGACATGGAGAATGTTGCCCTCTTCCTGACCCGGAATCGCAGCGTAAAGCACCAACGGTAGTCCGGAGATGAAGGCTTCTGCCAATGTGTTCGGGCCAGCCTTAGTGACGAGTATATCTGCGGCGCGCATCCACACAGCGATGTTGGTGACAAATCCCTCCACATGCACCGGAACGGGTGCCTCCAATGCCTGCAACGCGTCATGAAGCGCCTGGTTTCGCCCCGCGATAACGACCAAACAGGCATCCGGTTTGCGTTCGACAATCGCCTGCACAGCCGGGACCAACGGCCCCATCCCCTCACCGCCGCCGATCATCAAGACAATGGGACGCCCCTGCGGCAGGCCCAAAAGCTCGCGCGCCTCGGTTTGAGCCATGTCGCGGACTTCAACGAAGGAACGGCGGGTAGGCATCCCGATCACGTGGATGCGCTTCGCCGTCACACCTGTGCGCAGAGCACGCTGTCGGGCTGCTTCAGTGGGAACGATGTACTTATGCGCACCCGGTGTAAACCATCCCGCGTGAACGCTGACCAAATCCAGTGTCACGATAGCAAAAGGAGTGCGCAGCGCCATCTCGCGTCGCGCCAACAGCAACGCCGCATTGGGCACCCCGTGGAAGGAAACCATCACGTCGGCGGGATGCCGTGCCAACAGGTGACAAAGCGACGGCCCAGCATAGGGCCACACCATCCTCGAGAGCAATTTCACCACCGGCAGCGCGTCGGAGAGATGATAGCTGACATGCCAGGGAACGCCGTTCAATCCTACAGCGGCTGGATACCATTCCGGGAACCGGTCAAAGGGCCAGCGGCGCATTTCCACGAAGATGTCGACCATCTCGACCGTCGCCGCGTTCCCGTACAGACGGGCCATTTCATCCTTGACGGCTTGCGCTGAAGCACGATGTCCACCACCGGTATCGGAGAAGAGGAAGAGAAAGCGCTTGGGAGAATCAACCGGCGCCAGTGAGCGAACTGTATGCATTATTCCATCTCGAGCGAGCCGGAGGCTCGTTCTACAAAACGCTTGACCCGCGCCTCAAAGCGGCTTCTAGGAACCAGCACATACCGCCGGCACGTCAGACATTCCATACCGATGTCCACACCCACCCGCAGAATGCGCCAGGTGTTACCGCCGCATGGATGTCCTTTGCGTAATTCGACGACGTCACCCACGTTCAAAGATAAAGGCGCTCTGTTCGTCATCATCCCCTCGTTACCGCAATCATGTCACAACGTCACGTGCAACTGTTGGACACGACAATGTTCGGCAGAAATGATACGCAAGACCTGATCCACCGTCTCATCCAGAGCACATTCACGATTGATAACGACGTAATCGAATTCGCCGATGCGGCGCATTTCTTCGCGCGCCAATTCCATCCGGTGATGTAACTGCTCTTCGGTCTCTGTCTGGCGGCGCTGTAGACGCGCGTACAATTCTTCCTCTGAAGCAGCACTCAAAAAGATAAGGATTGCATCTGGGGCCATGCGCCTGACCGTCGCTGCGCCTTGCACATCCAGACGCATAACGACATCCTTACCGCTGTCCAACGCGTTGCGCACCTGCTGCTTGGGAATTCCCTTGTACTGCCCATAGACCATGGCGTGCTCCAGCAGTTCATCCTGGCGGATCATCTCCTGGAACTCGCTTTCGGAGACAAAAAAGTAATCCACACCGTCTACCTCATCGGGGCGCGGCGGCCGCGACGTCGCTGTGACCACGAAATGGAACGAAGATTGACGCCGCTGCATCTGTGCGACGACGCTATCTTTTCCCACCCCCGAAGGCCCGGAAATCACGATGAGCAGTGGATAATGTGGACGGTGGTACAGGTCGGCTACATCTTCCCCCATAAAAACTTGCTCCTCCCCCGCATTTTCGGTATAATATCTCATCGTACTATACCACAGATACTAAAGGAGAGAAGGATGCCGATTTACGAATACCGCTGCAAGAAGTGTCGCCGCCGGTTCTCGGTATTTTGGCGCTCTTTTTCCGCCATCGACGAAAGCACGGTTGTGTGCAAGCACTGCCAGAGCACGGAAGTGCGCCGTCTGGTCTCGCGCGTGCGCGTCGTGCGTTCCGAGGACAGCCGCCTCGAAGATATGGCCGATCCGAGCGCCTGGGGCGACTTCGACGAGAACGACCCCAAGAGTATGGGACGTTTTATGCGCAAAATGGTCAACGAGATGGGTGACGAAGCCGGCGACCTCGGTCCAGAATTCGACGAGGTCATCGATCGCTTGGAATCCGGACAGGATCCCGAGCAGATCGAGAAAGAGATCCCCGACCTGACCGGAGAAGCCGGTCCAATGGGCGGCGACATGGACTTTGATTGAGGATTTCAACACAGAGACACAGAGGTCACAGAGAAAACGGCGTTGCTAACAACGTACAAAAACTCTATGTTCTCTGTGTCTCTATGGTTTTATTCCCAAGGAGGGACTTATGGATAAGAATACCTC
>JBJYXQ010000049.1:6284-8457 GCA_046260035.1 Anaerolineae bacterium | reverse complement strand
ATCGCCGGAGGATGCCACCACCGAGGATCAGATGGAGATGACGCTGCGGGTGATGGCCCACAGCCTCGTCTACTGGACACAGGACCTGGTGCGGGCCAAGCTGTTGGGCGCGGGCAGCCGGATTTATTCGATGAGCAGTATGGGATCGCAGCGGGCCGCGCCGCACTATGGCGCCGTCTCAGCCGCTAAAGCCGCCCTGGAAGCGCACACGCGCCAGTTGGCGCTCGAACTGGCCCCGCGCGGCATTGCCGTCAATTGCCTGATGCCCGGTGTCACCGACACCCCCGCGCTGCGCGCCATTCCCGGCCACGAGAAAATCATCGAGACCGTGTTGACCCATCACCCGGCGCACCGGCTGACCACGCCCGAAGATGTGGCGCAGGTGCTCGTGGCGCTGTCCGATCCGCGCATCACCTGGATCTCAGGAACATCGATCCCTGTCGATGGTGGAGAGGCCGCAATCAGCATCACCTGAACCGAGATCGCAAACGTCTCAACACGAGTTCATATTCCAAAAAAAACTACAGGTAGGGGGTTTGAGGATGGCCGTGCCATCTTCAAACCCCCTACTTTAACTCAGTTTGTGCATGCAAATCAAAAGTTTGACATTATGCCTTGGTATGATAGAATACGGGAAATTTTAGCAGACCGCTCAAGTTGCACGTGTAACACGAGTTTGCAATACTGAGTGGTAGAGGAGTGGATGTGGAAGAACAAAAGGCGACCCCGACCGAGCCTGTTTCTATGGAACAATGGGAGGATCAACTCGAAGAATCATTAGCAGGCACAGAACTTCGGCGCGGAGAACTCCGTGAAGGCGTAGTTCTAGCAGTTAAGGATGGCGGACTGGTTGTTGACATTGGTGCAAAGCGCGATGGATTTGTCCCCCGTGAAGACCTCGAGGACCTCGAAGATAAAACGTTCAACGTAGGTGATACCGTCAACGTTATCGTGACTCGTTTCCGCGATTCAGACGGCAACGTTGAGCTTTCCGTTTCCCAGGCACTGCTCCAGGAAGACTGGATCAAGGCCGAGAAACTACGCGAAGATGAGTCCGTTTACGAAGCGGAAGTTTTGAACTCCAACCGTGGCGGTCTGACCGTCGAGTTTGGCCGCCTGCGTGGGTTCATCCCGATGTCTCAACTGATCGGCTTCTCCCGCATCCGGCAGGCCGCCGAACGGCATCGTCGTTTGCGCTCAATGATTGGACAGCCAATTATGCTCAAAGTCATTGAAGTCAACCGCCGTCGTCGTCGCCTCATCCTCTCACAGCGGGCCGCCGCCAAAGAGTGGCGCGCAGCACGTCGTCACCAACTGATGGAAGAATTAGAGGCCGGGCAAGTCCGGCGTGGACGCATCAGCCAGATCACCGACTTTGGCCTGTTCGTCAATCTCGGCGGGTTAGACGGCCTTGTGCACATCTCCGAACTGTCGTGGGGCCGCATCGAGGATCCGCGCGAGGCCTATCACGAAGGCCAACGCATCAAGGTCAAAGTCCTCAGCGTCGACCGTGACCGCCAACGCATCGCCTTGAGCATCAAGGCCCTTTCACCAGATCCTTGGGAAATCGCGCCTGAAAAGTATGAAGAAGGCACGTTGGTTGAAGGCAAAGTCACCCAGGTGGTAGATTTTGGTATCTTCGTCGAATTGGAACCGGGCGTCGAGGGGCTGCTGCACAACTCCGAGCTTGGTGACGTAGAACAGCGCAACGAGCTGACATCGGGTGAGAGCATCCTGGTGAAAGTCATCCGTGTCGAACCGGACCGCCGCCGCATCGGACTTAGCGTCCGGCAAGTCCGCCGCGACGAATGGGAAGAATGGGCCCTCTCCAAAGCTGCAGCCGAAGCAGAGAGCAAAGCGGAAGCTGAAGAAGAGGAAGAAGAATCCGACGATACCACAGAAACAGATGAAGAAGAATTTGGTGTGGAATCAGCGGATGAAACTGATGAGGACAAGGATACAGAGGCTGTTGAGGCTGATGAAGGCGAGGTTGATGAAGGTGAACCCGATGTAGCGCCACAGCCCGAAGCTGCTGAAGTTGATGAGAATGAAGATGAAGAAGCAGAGGCAGAAGCTGTCGAAGCTGACGAAGGTGAACCCGATGCAGCGCCACAGCCTGAAGCCGCTGAAGTTGATGAGGTTGAAGAAGCAGAAGCTGAAGCAGAGGTAGAGG
>JBJYXQ010000049.1:0-6184 GCA_046260035.1 Anaerolineae bacterium | reverse complement strand
GAAGCCGCTGAAGTTGATGAGGTTGAAGAAGCAGAAGCTGAAGCAGAGGTAGAGGTTGTCGAGGCTGAGACTGATGAAGGCGAACCCGACGAAACGCCGTCGCCTGAAGCTATAGACGTTACGGAGGCTACTGAAACTGTCGAAGAGGCCGCACCTGTCGTCACAGAAAGCGACGACGAGGCGGCTGAGGTCGAGGCTGTGGCCTAGAGGAGAGAATAAACCGGATGGCTAGCAAAGAAGAGAAAATTGTGGTCGAAGGGACCATTGTAGAAGCTCTGCCCGGTACGCAGTTCCGTGTGGAGTTGGATTCAGGGCACGAAGTTTTGGCTTACCTATCCGGAAAAATGCGGAAATACTACATTCGCATCCTGCTTGGGGATCGCGTGCGTGTGGAACTCTCGCCATACGACTTGACACGAGGACGCATCGTCTACCGCCACAAGAAACAGCGCAACATAAGTAACCAAGAAAACGCTGGATAATCATCGATTGATCTTTTGAAAGACATCGCAACGCCGACCATAATGGTCGGCGTTGTTTTTTGTGCCAATAGATGACAGATTGCTAATGATTTCCGTGCGGCTTGCGCGCGACCAAGGCCACCCAGCTATCGCGCTGGCGGCGCTCAACGACAGATAGCCCTTGCGCGGTCAACGCCGCTGTAACCTCGTCGGCTTGTTCTTCCAAAATGCCTGAGGCCACCAGCGCACCACCGCGTCGGATCCGCGTAGCCAGTCCCGATGTCGCCATCGCTATGATGATGTGCGCGAGAATGTTAGCGACGACCAGATCGTATGGCTCCCCCACCTCCCCTAGCGACCCATGCAATACCCGTATCTGGTGAGCGACGGCGTTAGCACGAGCATTCCGCCGCGCAACGACCACCGCATCGACGTCATTATCGATGGCAAGAACGTCTGCCGCACCCAGCTTCGCTGCAACGAGCGCCAGGATGCCCGTACCGGTACCCAAGTCCAACACGCGCATTCCCGGCTTCACCAAATCCTCCAATGCCTCAACACACAATTGCGTCGTAGGATGCAGACCTGTGCCGAACGCCAGACCAGGGTCCATCTCCAGCAAGAGTTCACCAGGCTGTATCGCGTATTCCCGCCACGAAGGTTTGACGATGACGCGCCGGCCCAAATGCAATACAGGGATGCTTTCTTTCCAACCGGCCGTCCAATCTTGATCGAGGATCGGAGCAAAGATAGGATCGGGGATCACAGGCCAGATGTGATGCAGATGCCAGAGTGCTTCCTCTACCTTTTGCCGCTTTTCCGCGATGGCATCGTCCACCGCGAGATAAGCCTTGACGGTCACCCGCTGTGCTGCGGTCTCATCATCTGTTCCAAGGTCAATGGCGACGCCCTGCGGGGCATAACGACTGAACACCTCGGCGACGGCCTCTGCCGCTTCAGGCACAACCGTAACGCTGACCTCGAGCCATTCCGTCTGCACCGTTATAATCCCAGCGCCTCTTTGACGCGATCCACAAACCCCAGTTTCTCCTCAACGATCACCTCTGTACCAAGCGTATCAGCCAGTTCGTGGAACAACTCCTTTTGGCGTGAAGAAAGATGTGTCGGGGTAGCCACCTGCACAACGATGAGTTGATCCCCGCGCCCGTTGCCGCGCAGATAGGGGATGCCTAAATTGCGTAGGCGGAAGATTGCGCCAGACTGCGTCCCGGCAGGAATAGTGATCTGCCGCTCCCCCTCCAGGGTGGGAACATTGACTGAGTCGCCCAGCGCCGCCTGCGCCACGTTAACCTGCATTTCAAGGATAACGTTGTTGTTATGGCGCTTGAAATAGGTGTGCGGTTTGACATTGAGCGTAACGTACAAATTTCCGGGGGGGCCGCCGCGCTCGCCTGGCTCACCCTGCCCTGCCAGCCGAATCGTGACACCATCATCGACACCTGCCGGGATGGCCACCCTGATCTGCCGTCGCCGGTAAACTCGGCCCTGGCCGTTACATTCGTGGCATGGTGTGGTCACAATCGTGCCTTTGCCGTTGCAGCGTGGGCAGGTGACGATATTGACGAATGATCCCAGGAATGTCCGTTGTGTGTGGCGTACCTGTCCTGCACCGCGACATTCCGGGCACTGTTCTACCTTCGTGCCTGGCTCAGCGCGCGAGCCATCGCAGGTGGGGCAAACCTCTTGCCGCTGTACATTGACTTCTTTTTCGACGCCGAAGACGGCTTCCTCGAAGGTAATATCGATGCTGCTGCGCACGTCACCGCCGCGCCGGGGGCCATTGCGGCTCGTTTGCCCAAAACCGCCAAATCCACCCAGGTTGCCGAACACCTCAGCAAAGATATCGAAGGGATCGCGCCCACCGCCGAAGTCGAAACCACCAAAGCCGTTCGGGACGTCCGTCCCATACGTGTTGTACATTCTGCGCTTATCGGGATCGGAAAGCACTTCATAAGCGGAATTAACTTCCTTGAAACGCTCTTCCGCATCTTGCTCGGAACTGACATCGGGGTGGAACTTGCGCGCCAACTGCCGGTACGCGCGTTTGATCTCTTCCTGGCTGGCATCCCGTGAGACGCCCAACACTTCATAATAATCTCTACTCATAGTTTATCTCGCACGTTATACCGGATCCTGGCAGTCGCAGGATTCATCGTCCCCACAACAACAGGCATCTTCTTGTTCAGTTTCCGGAATGAGACATTCGGCGGATTCATCATCACAACCACCAGTTTCATCCTCGATAACTTCCGCATCCACGACTTCCGTGTCCACGACTTCCGCATCTGGCTCCGGCTCCGGTTCCGGTGCGCGAGGCGGTACTTTCGCCACGACCACCGACGAAGGTCGCAGCACGCGCTCGCCCAGGATGTAACCACGTTCCACCTCGGCGACGATCTGCCCATCTTCAAAGCCCGGGACTTCCTGGTGAAGCACGGCTTGATGATAGAGTGGATCGAACTCATCACCCGGCTGCACTTCAATGGGTTTCACGTTCTCAGCCTCAAGGATACCAGCGACTTTGCGCTGGATGAGGGTGATCCCGCTCAACCACGGATTTCCTTCGAATTCTTTCGGCAAAGCCTGGAATGCACGCTCGAAATCATCCAAGACCGGTAAAAGGCGGCCCAACAACGCGGCGTTCGCCACACTGCGCCACGAAACCTGTTCGCTCTCGTTGCGCTTGCGATAGTTCGCAAAGGAAGCCTGTGAGCGTTGCAAACCGTCGAGGTATTCCGCGGCCTTTTGCTCAGCTTCGGCCAATTGCGTCTCAAGCTGCTGCAGCTTTTCCTCAAGGGAAACCTCTTCGGGGGCCTCCGGGGATGGAGAAGCCTCTACAGGCGTTTCAGGTTCCTCAGTTACAGTCTCAAGAACTTCACCTTCTTCAAGTTCAGGCGTGTTTTCCTCGTGAACTTCTTCTGTCATAATAAGCATTCCTCCACCAAGCTTTTTTTCGTATCAACGTGATAGAAAGGCAAGTGCCCAACTATCCAAGAAAATACCATCTTTCGATATAAATTGTACGCTAAAGTCAATCTTCGGATTCGGGGAAAATATTACGAATCCCGGGTTGGTACGTTTCGTAGACCAGTTCACCGAGGATATTCGCTACAAAACGCACGACGGAAATAGTCCGCCCGTAGGGCATGCGAATTGGCCCGACGACGCCGAGTGCGCCCGTCGCATAGTTCATCGCACCGTAGCGCGCGAGCACGACGCTGCACGCGCGCAGCTCATCCCAGCGCCCTTCCCCACCGATGAGCACACGCACGCTGCCCATCCCCACCGCCGGAGTCAATGTCTCCGCCAACACAGCCTGGAGCAGACTGCGCTCTTCCAACACGCGCACCACAGAAGTCGAGGCTGCGTCGCCATCGGTAAACTCCGGTTCCTGCAACAAGTCGGAGAGACCGTGCTGGTAGATTTCATCCGATGGCGTGCCCTCAATGCCGCGCATAATTGAAACGACCAATCGGCCGATGTCAGCCTCCAGCGTCGGGAGCCCTCCTATGCGCGCTTCGATACCTGCGACACGCAGACCAGCGAAGATCTGGTTGAGGTGGTCGGCGACATCGCGCAGGGCTGTCTGGGTCAACGACTCCGAAAGCGCGAGCATCTGCTGCTCAATCGTGCCCCCCTGCAAGACCAAGATCAGCAGCACCGCCCGTCCATGCGTGAGAACGAGTTCCAGGTGCTTGTACACCGGTTCCATCGTGCGTGGCGCAGTCACCACCGAAGCTACGCCCGACGAGTGCGCCAGCACCGAGGCAGCCAGCGGAAGCCACGCCTCAATGTGATCGCGGGCCTGATGAAACTGATGCGCGATGCGGCGCTGCTCGGGAACGGGTAGCGATTGCTCTTCCATCAGACGCGCCACGAAGTAGCGGAATCCGGCCTCGGTGGGCACTCGTCCCGCTGACGTGTGCGGCTGCGCCAGATACCCCAGATCCTCAAGCGTCGCCATCTCATTGCGGACCGTTGCCGGGCTAAAATCAAGCCCGTATTTTTCCACCAGGGTACGCGAAGCCACCGGGATCGTCGATTCGACGTGTTCCCGGACAATTAGCTTCAGCAGCAAACCCTGCCGCATGGTCAACTCAGGTGATTCGGTCATCCGCAAAAGTCCTAGGTCTCAAGTTGAAAGTCTAAAGCATACCCTCAGAAGTTAGCACTCATTCACAGAGAGTGCTAAACCTAACATATAAATGATACCATGAAGGAAGCTCATGTCAATCTAGGGTCTTGTTATTCTCTTGGTGGAATGCATCTCAGGTCCTTGCTGATTCAAGAATTTCGGCCTAAAGGCCGGGATATAAGAAGGGATTTTTGTGGCGGAGCAGAGCTCCGCCACAAAAATCCCCTTAAAAAAGCCGCTTCAGCGGCAAGATAACATACTAAAGCCTCTTGGCTCGCAAAAATGATAAAGCCCTGCCTGTCAATCTAGCAGAAGTTTGGCATCTCTCTTTTTTGAGTACAATAAGGAGTACTATACACTCTAAAACAGATCAGGAGGTTTCTATGGTAAAGAAAGTTGTCACATTTGGCGAAATTATGATGCGGCTGGCGCCGCCCGGTTTTCAACGCTTCGGACAAGCACGTTCGTTCGATGTGATCTACGGCGGTGGCGAAGCGAACGTCGCCGTCTCCCTGGCAAATTTCGGCGTCCCAGTCAACTACGTCACCCGCCTGCCCAACAACGATCTGGGCGAGGCGTGCATCCAATTCGTGCGCCAGTACGGCGTGGGGACGGACTACATCGTGCGCGGCGGCGAGCGCCTGGGCATCTACTTCCTGGAGACGGGCGCCGTGCAGCGCGGTAGCAAGGTCGTTTACGACCGGGCCAATTCCGCCATCGCCACGATCAAACGCGGCATGGTGGACTGGCGAACCGTCTTCGCCGACGCGGACTGGTTCCACTGGACCGGCATCACGCCCGCGATCTCGGAAGGCGCTGCCGACGTCTGCCTGGAAGCGGTGCAGGTCGCCAAAGAGATGGGGTTAACCGTATCGTGCGACCTGAACTTCCGCAAGAAGCTATGGAAATGGGGCAAGAAGGCGGGCGAGGTGATGCCTGAACTGGTCAGGCACAGCGACATCGCTATCGGCAATGAGGAGGATGCGGACAAGGTGTTCGGCATCAAGGCGCCCCATGCTGATGTAGCATCGGGCAAGGTCGAGGCCGGTGGATACGAATACGTCTGCAACGCACTCGCGGAGCGTTTCCCCAATCTCAAGACCATCGCCATCACGCTGCGCGGATCGCTCTCAGCGAGCCACAATACCTGGTCAGGGGTACTATGGCAGCAGGATGCGTTCTATAGCGCGCCGGTTTACGACATCACGCATATCGTGGATCGCGTCGGCGGGGGCGATTCTTTCTGCGCCGGGCTGATCTATGGCCTGCGCACTTACGGTGACGTCGTCCAGAAGGCGCTCGACTTTGCCGTTGCCGCGTCGTGCCTCAAGCACTCGATCCTTGGCGACTTTAATCTCGTCACCGTGGATGAGGTCGAAAAGCTGATGGGCGGCGACGTCTCAGGCCGCGTCTCACGGTGAGATTCTTAACCACGAAGACACAAAGTCACGAATTTTCTTTGTGTCTTCGTGTCTTAGTGGTTTATTTACAGAGAGGAGAATAATATGGCACGCTTTGATCGTTTGACCGTTCTGAACAAAATGGTAGAACTGGGCCTCGTCCCGGT
>JBJYXQ010000048.1:0-7996 GCA_046260035.1 Anaerolineae bacterium | reverse complement strand
CGGTCGCACAGCACGATCTTGCCGGCGGCGAGTGCCGGGCGGATGACCTCTGCCACGTGCTGCGCGCGGGATGCGGAATAGAGCAGGATTTCGGCCTGGGGCGCCATTTCGGTGTGAGCGCAGTCGTGCAGCACATCGCGGATGGTTTCGCCGATGCGCGTGCCGCCCGGTTCCCGCGTCGTCAGCAGCGGATAGCCTTGCGCAGTCAGCCACTCGGCTAACAAACGCGCCTGCGTCGTCTTGCCGCTGCCGTCCGGTCCCTCAAGTGTGATAAATAATCCTGTCGTCATCTGTTTCTGTCAGCAGATTTAGCAGATCAAGCAGATTTTTATTGACGTTTGCAGCATATCATCTGCTAAATCTGCTCAATCTGCTGAAAAAATGAACATATGGTACCAGGTTACCCCTCGCGGTAGACGCGCACGCTGCGGTACGGCTCTTTGCCGTGTGAGCGCGAGGTGAGATTGGCCTTCTCCGCCATCTCGTGTTGGTAGCGACGCACGAAGGAGTTTTGCGGCGCGAGATCCACGGCTTGCTCCTCACCGCCCAGTACCTTTTGGATCGCGCTTTCCGTTTCCTGCATCGCCAGGTTGAAAGGATCGACCTCTTCCTCCGAAAGCTGGAAGAGATCGGTCAAGAAGGCCTCCATCTGCGCGCTGGTACTTGCTCGCAGCGCGTAGACCGGTACGTTGCGGCTCTCGGCATCGAGGACGATGTGCGGGCGTTTGCGATAATACTGCTTGGATGTGACCAGCACGTGCGCTTCGCCAAGGTTATCGACGATGCGTATCGGCACGCGGAGCACTTGTGCGGCGCGGAGAAGCCGGTTGCGGGCTACACCGAAGGGGTAGATGCGTTTCTCCTTCAGCTTGCGGCGACCGACCATACTTCTGGATTTCTCGTTATAGAAGGACGGTGGAGCTTTTTCGTTGTCTTCGTCGCTTTTCCCCTCCATCCAATCGATCTGCTCCATGCGCACCTCGCCGTCGTCGTCCCGGTAGCGCAGCACTTCGGGTCGGGGACGGCCACGCAGCAGCGCATCGACGGCCTGGGCTACGTCATCGCGCACCAGCACACGTTGACGATCCTGGATTTCGACCAGCACGTCAAATGTGGGCGGAGCGCGCCGTTCGAGCACCGTCTTCTGCGTGCCTCGTCGGCGTGCTTCCTCGTCGGAGAGGGTGACGCTTTCGATGCCGCCGACCAGGTCGGAGAGCGTGGGGTTCAGCAGCAGGTTTTCGAGCGTGTTGCCGTGCGCCGTGGCGATCAGTTGGACACCACGTTCGGCGATTGTGCGCGCGGCCATCGCCTCCAACTCGCGCCCGATCTCGTCGATGACGATGACCTCCGGGTTGTGGTTCTCCACCGCTTCGATCATCACCTCGTGTTGCAAACTCGGCAATGCCACCTGCATCCGCCGCGCGCGACCGATCGCCGGGTGCGGAATATCGCCATCCCCAGCGATCTCGTTGGACGTATCTACGATGACCACGCGCTTCGTCTCCGCGAGCACGCGGGCAGCCTCGCGCAACATCGTCGTCTTGCCCACGCCAGGGCGGCCAAGCAACAGGATGCTGTTGCCAGAGGCGATCAGGTCATCGATGATGGCAATCGTCCCGAAGACCGCGCGTCCCACCCGGCAGGTGAGGCCCACCACATCCCCTTTGCGGTTACGGATCGCGGAGATGCGATGCAGCGTCCGTGCGATGCCGGCGCGATTGTCCGCGTCGAAATCACCTACACGCTCGACGACGCCGTCGATGTCTTCACGGGTCACCTCGGATTCCATCAACACGACTTCCTTGTCGGTATAGCGTGCCGTTGGAACCCGGCCCAGATCGAGAATCACTTCCAGCAAATCGTCCCGCCGCCCATTTTTCTCCAACACACTCTGAATCTCGCGCGGCAGCACGCTCATCAATGCGTCCAAATCATCTACAATCAGTTGTGTCGCTTTTGTCATAGTTCCTTATGTATCTAATGGTAAAGTCAGAGTTACCTCTGCTACTGTGATTGTACCACATCCGTAGAAAGTCGGGTAGTCTATGCTCGCGGTCTCATCATTCTTTTGATGTAATGCACCTCGGGTTTCCGCTGGCTCAAAATGCGGCCTAAAGGCCGGGGATGTGAGGAGATTTTTGTGGCGAGGCTTTGCCCCGCCACAAAAATCCCCTTAAAAAGCTGCTTTAGCAGCAAAATAACACGCAGAATCACCTTGCCCAGCGAGAATGATAGGGCTTTGTCATAGTCAAGTGATCGTTGGTTGAAAAGTCGGATCATTGCTTGGTCAGGTTGACATCCATCTCTTTCCATTTACAATTTGCTTTCGATAGATTGAACGGAGACGATGTTTCAATGTTCTTTGGGGGTGTGCTATGACCGAGAAACTTACCAGCGCTGAGATTCGCCAAGCTTTCTTGGATTTCTTTGCCGCGCGAGGCCACACGATTGTGCCCAGCGCCAGCCTTGTGCCGATAGACGATCCGACGCTGCTGTTCACCAACGCGGGTATGAACCAGTTCAAGGACGTGTTCCTGGGAACGGGAACTCGGCCCTATACGCGCGCTACCGACACGCAGAAGTGTATGCGCGTTTCCGGCAAGCACAATGATTTGGAGGAGGTCGGTCACGACGGCACACACCACACGTTTTTTGAGATGTTGGGCAATTGGTCGTTTGGCGACTATTACAAGAAAGAGGCCATCGCCTGGGGCTGGGAGCTCTTAACGCGCGTCTTTGGGCTGGAGAAAGATAGACTTTGGGCCACCATCTTCGAGGATGACGAGGGTGATTTAGGGCGCGATGATGAGGCCGCTGAGTATTGGCGCACCGAAACCGATATCAACCCCGATCATATCCTGCCCTTTGGACGCAAGGATAATTTCTGGATGATGGCCGACACCGGCCCTTGTGGCCCCAACAGCGAGATCAACTACGACCGTGGCCCCGAAGCCTGCGATAAGCAGGATGTGCCGGGCCACGTTTGTCAGGTCAACGGCGACTGTGACCGCTTCACCGAAATCTGGAACCTGGTGTTTATCCAGTACAACAGCCTGGGCGACGGGCAATTGGAACCGCTCCCGGCCAAACACGTCGACACGGGCATGGGCTTCGAGCGCGTCGTCGCATTGCTGCAGGGTGTGCCCTCCAACTACCACACCGACCTTTTCCAGCCCATCATTGAGAAGACGCAAGCCCTGGCCGGGCAAACCGACGCCGAGCGTGAGGCTAACCCTGTGCCCTACCGCGTCATCGCCGACCACATCCGCGCGGGCGTGTTCCTTGTGGGGGATGGCGTGCTGCCGTCCAACGAGGGGCAGGGCTATGTGCTGCGCATGGTGCTGCGGCGTGCTATCCGTTATGGACGCAAACTCGGCTTCACCCAGCCCTTTATGGCAGAACTGGCCGATCTGGTCATCCAGATGATGGGCCACGCTTTTCCGGAACTGCCCGCGCGCACCGATTTCATCAAAGCGACCCTCACCAGTGAAGAAGAACGTTTCCTGCGTACCCTCGATCAAGGCTTGACCCGGCTCGACGCGGTCATCGCCGACGTCAAGGCCCGCGGCGAGACCGTTATTCCCGGCAATGCCGCTTTCTTCCTGCACGACACGCTCGGTCTGCCCTTCGAGGTCACGCGCGACATCGTCGCCGAACACGGCATGACCGTGGATGAAGAAGGGTACCACGTCGCCCGTGAAGAACAGCGCGCGCGCGGACGGGCCGCCGGTGATTTCCAGATGGAGACCGACCAGCACAACCTGCTTTACCCCATCCTCCGCGATTGGATTGCGGAGCAGGAATGTGGTCGCGCGCTTGGTTACAATCCGTACAGCAGTCTGAAGATCAGCACGTGCGTGGCGGGTATGGTGTGTGGGGACGGGCTGGACACCGAGGCCGCACCCGGCGAGGCGGTTGAACTGGTGTTGGACAAAACTTGCTTCTACGTTGAGTCCGGTGGACAGGTAGCCGATACCGGTCGTATCACTGGCCCTGACTGGGAAGTCGTTGTCGAAGACACGCGCCGCCCTATCGAGAATATGGTCATTCACATTGGCCGTGTTGTCTCCGGGCATCCACGTGTGGGTGATCCGGTGGTCGCACAGGTAGACGCTGAGCGCCGTTGGGATACGATGCGCAATCACACCGCCACACACTTACTGCACCGCGCACTGCGTGACGTTTTGGGCAGCCATGTGGCGCAGGCTGGGTCGTTGGTGAGTCCTGAACGCCTGCGCTTTGACTACAACTACGAGAAACCCCTCACCGCCGAACAGCGCGCGGAGATTGAGCGCCGCGTTGTCGAGGCGGTGCTGGCGAATTACGAGGTCAACGCCCGGCAAGAGGCGTACCGCGACGCGCTCGAGCAGGGCGTTACGGCGCTCTTCGGAGAGAAGTACGGCGACGTGGTGCGCGTGTTGCGTGTAGGCGCCGCCGATACGCCGTTCAGCCAAGAACTGTGCGGCGGCACGCACGTCACCCGCACAGGCGACATCGGGCCGTTCCTCATCACCGAGGAAAGCGGCATCGGCGCGGGATTGCGCCGTGTTGAGGCCGTCACCGGGCGGGGTGCGCTCCGGGTCGTGCAGGCGATGCGTGCACGACAGGAGCAGGCGGCAGCATTGCTTGGTGGTGCAGTGGATGAACTCCCGCAGCACGTCGAGCGGTTATACAATGATTTACGCGCCGCACAAAAAGAGATCGAGACGCTCACGCGTAAGCTGGCTCGCGCCGATTTCCAAACACTGCTGGATGCCGTCGTAGAGATCGACGGCATCCCTGTGCTCGCCGCCAGAGTAGACGTTCCTGACGCCGATACATTGCGTGAGATGGCAGACTGGTTCCGCGACAAGATGCAGGGTGGTGTGATCGTCCTCGGTGCGGTGATTGACGACAAACCACTGCTCATCGCTGCAACGACGAAGGCGCTGGCGCAAACGCGCGGCGTCCACGCGGGCAATCTTGTCCGCGACCTGGCACGGATTGTGGGTGGCGGCGGCGGCGGACGTCCCGATATGGCTCAAGCCGGGGGGCGCGATCCCGCTAAACTGGCGGAGGCACTGGATAAGGTTCCGGCCCTGATACGGGAGACGCTCAGATAGTGGAAGTTATACGCATTACGCCGGCCGATGATCGCTATACCGTGCGAGCGATGCTTATGCATGTTGCTGAACAGCGCGTACTGCTTGTCTTGCCATGGGATATTGAGAAGGGCTGGTCGCATCCACTGGATTTCGAACTGCTTTTCCGCACGGCAAAAGCGCGTGAGTTGGAAGTCGCGTGGGTTGTCGATGATCCCGGGCGAAGGCCGCTGGTGCGCAAGGCCGGTTTCCCGGTGTTCTCCGGTGAGGCCGCGGCAGAGGAACACATCGCGCAGAAAGGGGCTTTCCCATCCCTGCGAGAACCGCACAAACCGGCGCGTCCCGAGCGGCCTCTGTGGGCAGAAGATCCCGAGAAACCCGAGCCACCCGTACGTCGCAGGCACCAACCGGTGTGGCTTGTCGCCCTGGAACTGGTCGTCGTAGGCGCTGTTCTGCTGACGTTGTTCGCTGCGGCGCTGCTTGCGTGGCCATCGGCACGTATCGTGGTGGTTCCACAGGGCCTTACCTATTCGCGTGTGGTCGCCATCTCCGTAGATCCGGAGTTGACCGAGGTGGATTTGCAGCGCAGTATCATCCCGGCGCGTCGCATCGGCGATGAGTTTGAGGCCTATGTTGAAGTGGGGACGAGCGGGCGTGGTTTCACCTTCAGTGGGCGCGCCAGTGGGCAGGTGCTTTTCACCAACCTGCTCGGGCAAGATTATCGTGTTCCGGCAGGAACCGTCGTGCGCACGACTGCCGGATCGTACCCTGTGCGCTATGCTACTACCCAAGAGGTCATCCTCCCGGCGTTCGGTCAGGGTATGGCTTCGGTTGAGGCATTGGAAGAAGGCACGCGCGGCAATGTCGATCCCTACCAGATCAACCTGGTAGAAGGCGTGGCGGGCTTTGCGGTGCGGGTGACCAACCCCGATCCGATTTCCGGTGCGGAGAGCACCGCGGTCGCCACCGTCATCGAAGCCGACCGTGAACGCGCCTGGAGTCTGGCGGTGCAAAAAGTGATGGCAGAAGCCTACAACGGCTTGCAAGATTCCGACTATCTCGAACCAGGCGAATTTCTGCCTAATCAGGCGCTCGTCATTCAGGCGACGCCCAAGCAAGCCTACACGCACCTGGTTGGTGAGCAGACGCCCGTACTTGGCCTGTCACTGCGATTGCTGGTTACAGGCCAGGCCATTAACATTACCAACGTGCAAGCCGTCGCCTACCGCCAACTGGCGACTCAACTGCCGGCGGGCTATGAGCTACTTGATGCCCGATTCGAATATGGTGAAGCCGCGGAAGAAGATGTTGGTCCGGGGATGTTCACGTTTTATGTGACCGCGCATGGCTATGCTGCTGCCACTGTCGATACGGCCGAAGTCGCAGATTTGATTCTGGGAAAATCTCGCGAGGATGCCGCCGCGCTGTTGATGGAATCCTTGCCCCTGGCCCGCCCACCGGAGATCACTGTTACGCCCGAATGGTTCCCCTACGTCCCCTTCTTGCCCATCCGCACGCAGATCGAGGTTGCGCCGCTGGATTGGCAAGGCTGAGTATGCAGACCCCATTGGCATTGCAGGGCGCGAGTTCTCGTGCTCTGGCTCTGGACTTAGGAGAGCGGCGCATCGGTGTTGCGCTCAGCGACACGCTGGGTATGGTGGCGCGGCCCCTCGAAATCTTCTCTCGTACCTCGCGCAAGGCAGACTTCGCCCATATCGGGGCGTTGGTCACGACCCATCAGGTTACTGCCGTCGTTGTGGGACTGCCGCTCAATATGGACGGTAGCGAAGGTCACCAAGCGGCATGGGTGCGCGATTATAGTGCTGCTCTCGCCAAGACCCTCACCGTTCCCGTGCATTTGTGGGATGAGCGACTCACGTCGGAAGAAGCTGAAGATATTCTGCGCACGCAGGGCAAATCCACCGCTAAAGGCACGATCGACGCCGTCGCCGCGGCGGTGATCCTGCAAAGCTACCTGGATAGCCACTATCAAAATGTGCATCATAGCCATAGCCAGTCCCCAGATTGTTCAGGCTGAGGACTATTGGACCAAAGACTGCCAGACTATGTTGAGGAGTTGTGTATGAAACGTTGGTTGATTGTGTTGATCATTGTGCTAATGAGCCTGACGCTGCTAGGCTGTTCGTTGGAGTCGCTTTATTTGGGGTTCTACATCGACAGCAAATCCGAAGAGCTGGCGCAGTCTGCCGGAACCGATGACACGCCCATCATCTTCACCGTCGAACAGGGAGAGAGCGTGGCGCAAGTCGCGGGCGATCTCAAGGCGCAGGGATTGATCAACGATACAGAGCTTTTCCGCCGTTACGTGCAGTACAAGGAGTTGGATGCAGGTATCCAGGCCGGGACGTATGCTCTGGACAAGACAATGACGATCCCGGAGATCGCGCGGACGTTGCAAAAAGCTGAGGCGCAGGAACAACAGGTGACTATTCCCGAAGGAAAACGCCTGGAAGAGGTCGCGGTGATGGTCGCCGAACAGACAACGATTCCGGCGGATACGTTCCTGCAGATGGCGCAGACTGGATGGCAAGGCACGGACTTGTCACAGACCTACAGTTTTCTCGCAGAGGTTCCGATCACGGGGACGCTGGAGGGTTTGCTTTTCCCAGATACGTACCGTTTGGCGATGGACGCCACGGCCTACGATCTGATCGACCGAATGCTGGAGAATTTCGGGCGCCAGGTGACACCGGAAATCCGGCAGCAGTTCGCGGATCACGGAATGAGCTTTTACGAGGGTGTCACGCTTGCTTCTATTGTGGAGCGCGAAGCCGTCATCGACGCGGAGCGGCCGATCATTGCGGGTGTTTTCTACAATCGCCTGCAGGACGGCTGGCCGTTATCCTCGTGCCCCACCGTGCAATACGCGCTCGGTTATCGTCCCGACGAGGAAA
>JBJYXQ010000047.1:0-2604 GCA_046260035.1 Anaerolineae bacterium | reverse complement strand
GGGTAGAACCCGGCGGCAACCCATTCGGTGTAGGAATAGCCGCTGGTGCCGACGTGGATACGGCAAGGTGTATGGGACGGCTTGGTTTCCATACGGTACGTCCAAGGTGCGCTCTTACTCCGATGCTGTTTGCGAGAGCTGAGAGCTGAGAGCTCAAAGCTCAAGATTCAAAGCTCAAAGTCGAGAATTTGTGTTCAAAGACAGGGCGGCGACTTCCTTTGCTTTCAGCCTGGGGTACTTTGGTCTTCAACTGTTCAGTGTCCACCCAAGGTTTGATTAAGTCGTTGATCAGTTTCCGATCCAGAAATGTGCAATTTTCTGCAAATTCAAGGAAATCGGTGGAATTGCGCGGAGGCGTACTCGTGTACGCCGCACAAGCGATTCCGCCAGACCCGTCACGCCTTTAGCGTGATTGAGCCGAAATTGCGGGAAAGGGCCATTTCTGGATGGAAACTATTTGATTCCTTCCGGTCCCCTGTAAACCCCAACGACCTTGCCCTGGATCAGGACATCTTCGAACCCGTAGCGTAGAGGCGGGTAGGCCGGGTTTTCCGGGCGCAGTTCGATGTGATCGCGACGACGAAAAAACCGCTTGACCGTGGCTTCCTCCTGCCGGATCAGCGCCACCACGATTTCACCGTCCTGGGCATATTGGCGTGGTTCGCAGATGACCAGGTCGCCGTCCAGGATGGCGGCCGCTTTCATCGAATCGCCTTTGACGCGCAGGGCGAACAGATGGGATCCGCGGTAGAGGTCGGCATCGACCACCAGGCTGCCGTCCCATTCCGGCTGGGCATACAGCGGCAGGCCGGCGGCGATCCGGCCGATGACCGGCACCTCCAGCCAGCGCATGGCGGCCGCGGTTTGTCGCGCGCGGTTGAGCAGGTGGACCGCACGGCTGTAGCGGCCGTCGCGCCGCACGAGTCCCTTGGCTTCCAAAGTTTTGAGCATTTGTGAAACCGCGGCATGGCTGACGCCCAGGTCGCGGGCAGCCTGTCGCAGGCTGGGAATTTTTCCGTCCCGGCGGACCGATTCTCCCAGGTAGGCGAGAAAGCGCTGCTGCTTCGGGGTGACATCCGACAGCATCACGAACCTCCCTTCCGAAGTCTTGACGGTTGTAATTTATCGCCAAAAAATGTAAATGTCAATGTAAATATTAATGTAAAGGGTGGTTGAGCCGGTTAGGCCCGTTTAGCCGGTTGGCTCGTGAGTCGAGCGGCGAAACCAAACTGACCTAAGCGACTGACTGATGGGTACGTAAAATACGCGCCATTGAACTTACTAAATCCAATGAATTCAACCTTCCAAGTTCCGTATGTCGAGAGGGTTTCGTACTCTTTAGTAACTGATAGTCGGCTGGGCCGTTAGCCCGCACTCATGAACCAGCTCAACGGGCCTAACCGGCTCAACCGGCTAACGGATCTGACAGTTCGGACAAATGTGGGTCGATCTTTGGCCGACGACGATGCGTTCGATCGGTTGCCGGCAGCGGGGGCAAGGCGTGCCGGTGCGGCGGAACACCTTGAGTTGATCCTGATTGCGTCCTGTGCGGTGTGCGATGGAATAGAAGTTGGCTTTGCCGGTTCCCAGGCTGGTGCCCAGGTTCTTCAAACCACGTTTGAGGACGCGGGGAATCGTGCGACGAAGGGTCTTGACCTCGACATCGGAGAGGGTGTGTGAACGACGGCAGGGGTGGAGTCCGGCCTCCCAGAGGGCTTCGTCCACATAGATGTTGCCCAGGCCGGCGATGATGGTTTGATCCAGCAGCAGTGGTTTGAGCAGCCGTTTACGGGAAGTCAGAATGTCCTTCAGCGCTTTGGTGCTGAAGGATGGCTCCAGCGGCTCCGTCCCCAATTGCCCGAGCACGGGTGCAAGATCTGACACCAGAAACACGCGTCCGAACTTGCGGGTGTCGTGAAACCGCAGTTCGAGCGTGTTGTCGAGCGTGAAAACGATATGTTCGTGACGAGACGGATCGGTGCCGCGCGGCACCAGGTGCAGTCGGCCGGACATGCGCAGGTGTATCAGCAGATGTCCTTCGGGAGTCAGGTCGATCACGATGAATTTTCCCCGTCGCCGAATGGCGCCGATCGTCTTGAAGCGGATACGGCGCTTGAAGTCGCGCACGCCGGGGATTGCGACACTGCGCGGCCACGATACGCGGGCCCCGGTGAAGGAGACGCCGACCAGGCCGACGGCGTTCAAGTCGTTGACCAGGGTTTGGACTTCAGGCAGTTCGGGCATTTTGGCGCATGTCCTCTCAAAAGCGGTTTTTCACTCATGCGAAACCGCCGTAATGTGCCGACATCAGCTTTTCCTGTCAAGGGATTGCGCGGAAGAGCGGCGGAGGCCAAAATGTTCACACAAGCGTCCTCGTGGTTCGTTGTGAGGGCAGTGGTTTCGATCCTTGACGCTCATCCCCCTCTTTTGTATACTCCATTACTAAAAAATACAATATATTGTGTTTTCATATCCAAAGAACCTTCCGATAGCTTTTGGAAAGGATAGGGTGAACCGCCATGGATCTTTTGCTCCAATCGGCGATCGGTCTGCTGCGCATCTGGCGGATCGAGCTTCTTCTCGTCGTCATATTACTGGTGCTGG
>JBJYXQ010000046.1:0-1919 GCA_046260035.1 Anaerolineae bacterium | reverse complement strand
GCAATGTCGCCGAAAGCCGTCCCGCCGAAGTTGGCGAGGATGGCCTTGTCGGTCTGCGCGTAAAGGCGATCGGCCTCACGCGCGAAGTGGGCCAGGACATCGTCGGCGATGGGCGCAAATTCCTCCAGGTTATCTTCGACGTTGAGAGTGGCTTCGTCGATGGGCGGCTGGCGGACGATAGCGTCGAAGTACCAACCGCCGGAGGGCATCCGCCCACTCGGCGGTGCGGATTGGTCGCCTTCGGGGTACATCAGCAAATCGCCATCGGGTTCCGGCTCGGTGTTGAAGCCTTCAGGCACAAGGACCGGCGTGCCGTCGAACGTCGTCCAAGGCTTCCAGCCCTCGTTCCTGAAGCCGAACATCGTCGTCGGTGCACCGAGCGAGACAACGTCCACGCCCAGTGCAGAGATCAAGTCGGGCGCGATTTCGCCCAACATCTGGTATGGCTCGATCACCTTGACCGGTGTACCAGGCGCATCGAGTCCTAGTGCCTGGCGCAGTGCGTAGACGACGCTCACGTGCATCCCACTCACCGGACTGCCGCCCAGGTCCAGTGGGACACGATCCGGTTCCTGATGGTTGAGCGACAAATTGACCCGTTCGCGTGATGTCAGCATAGTAACCTCCTGATGCGTGATGATGTGTGGCTACAGACGACGCATATACCGGAAACTTAAGACAATCGTAATCGCAAAGACAAAGCCAAAAATCACCCCACACGTTGTCGCGTAAAGAACGAAATTCGTGCGAAAGGTGGGGACAAAGTAGAGCACGAGCGAAACCAGGGTGTAGATGATGCTTGATATGAGCAACCACTTTCCGGCATAGGCGTTGCTGTCATACCAGATATGCTCGTCACCCAGAGTTTTACGCGTACGGAAACCATACCACCAGTTCGGCTTGACCCGTCGCAACATCAGCGGTATCGACAGGCCCAAGAGTAGCAATCCACTACAGACAAAGAGCAGCATAAAGCCTACAGGGACGCCAGACATCGTATTATCCATTTAGCAGCCTCCCATAAAGAAATCCTTACTTCAATGCTTGCGGCGGATCACAATCCAGCGCAAGCATTTTCATTAATCGTTGGTGTGAGCATCCGCATGGAAACTTCTTACGAGTTCTACGGCGCGGTTTTCGCCAAAAGTGGGGTATGCATATCCCAATGCTTCTGCGGTTTCAAGCGCCAACCAACGAAACAATTCCATCGTAGCTAGAAGAGCGCGCCACACATCCGCCATGTCATAGTGAGCGAAGATTGCCGGCAGGGCGGCGACAGCGCGCGCGTCGCCCCATTCTTCGAGAAAGCGACCGCGCATCCAGGTATCGACGGACTCACTCTGACGCGCGTGCGTGTGCCAGGCCAACATCTGGCGGAGCAGTTGCTTGAGATAGCTGTCGCAGCAGGACTTGGCAGTCCACAGT
Organism: Anaerolineae bacterium; assembly: GCA_046260035.1. Taxonomy (GTDB): domain Bacteria; phylum Chloroflexota; class Anaerolineae; order B4-G1; family SLSP01; genus DSWT01. The sequence continues at coordinate 494 of JBJYXQ010000046.1, read as the reverse complement.
TCACCTCGTCGTAGCTTTTTCGCCGTCCAGACGGTATGGTACCAGAAATCGTGCACCAGATTTAGATACTCTGATTCGGTCGGCGGTTGGTAAGGTGGGAGCGCAACCGGAATCTGCTTGAGCCGTTCGGCAAAGCCTTCCTTGTCCACCAGAAAACGCACCCCCCGGGGGATCAGATCGGCGAGGAGGCCACCGAAATGACTTTCATCCAACATCCGACGAAAAGACGCTACAGGATCGGGAGCAAAATCGACGTCCAATCCCCCTTCGAACAACACGCGCCGTTCAAAGCCACTCCCGTCAGGCAAAGGCTCGATGAAGGTCAACCAGGGGACGCCGACGTTATGCAGCCAGTCGGTGGTCGCCCAGTAAGGTTCAGGATCGTTCGCCAGGATAATGACATCGAGATCGGACCATTCATCCGCCGGATGGTCCGCCCGCGCCCGCGAGCCGATGACGATGGCGGCGCGGATATTGTCCTCGGTCTGCGCCCA
>JBJYXQ010000045.1:0-6019 GCA_046260035.1 Anaerolineae bacterium | reverse complement strand
TCAAGCTGCGGCAGGCCGATGGCGGCCTGGATATCGGTCATCTTGAGGTTGTAGCCAATCTCGGTGAAGTAATAGCGATGATCATAGGGTTCGCCCAGACCGGGGATCCCCCAATCAAAGCGTTGGTGACATTCGCCATCGCGCGGGCTCTTGTGGTCGCACCAGCAATCGCGGCCCCAATCGCGGATGGAGTGGGCGATGTGGTACAGTTTCTTGTCATTCGTCCCCACCGCGCCACCCTCACCGGTGGTGATGTGGTGCGCCGGATAGAAGCTGAAGGTGGAAAGATGGCCAAACGCGCCGCAGGATACGCCGTCGTAGCGACTGCCTAGCGCGTCGCACGTGTCCTCGATGACGTAGAGGTTGTGAGCCTCAGCAAACTCCATCACGCGGTCCATCTCCACCGGATTGCCGAGGATGTGCGGGACGAAGATCGCGCGCGTCTTCTCCGAGAGCGCGGCTTCCAATAAATCAACGTCGATGTTGTACGTCCCCACTTTGCAGTCGATGAAAACGGGCATCAACTGGTTCTGCACGATGGGGGCGACAGTGGTGGGGAAGGTGGCGGCGGGGGTGATGACTTCATCACCGGTTTTTAGGGGGCGTCGGCAAGCGTCAAGTTGTTGCGAGCGCAGCGTCGTCATCGCCACCAGGTTGGCCGACGATCCTGAGTTGACCGTGAGGACGCGCTTCAGACCCACGTACTGGCCCAGGCGCGCGGAGAACGTCTCTGCGCGCGGCCCGTCGGTGAGCCAAAAATCGAGGATGGCTTCGACGGCGCTTTGCAATTCACGTTCATCGTAGACGCGCCCGCCGTAATTGATGAATGTCTCGCCGGGGACAAAGTCCACGGGACGGTGTGCCACGTCATAGTACTCGGCCACTTTGGCGAGTATCTCACGGCGCAACGCCTTTGCCCGCGCTGTTGTTTGCTTATCTGCCATAAACATACCTCCGAATAGAACGCAAAACGTGATTCATAGCTCACGCATCACGTTTCACGCATCACGCATCGCTTCAATCGTTTTTTGCAACCCGGTCTCCAATGCCACCTGCGACGCCCATCCGGTGAGTCGTCGCGTGCGATCCACATCGGCGGGGATAGCGGAGACTTCGCCGGGACGGTAGGGCAGCGCTCCGGCAAGAATCTTTCTACGCGCGCTGCTCAGTGCCCAAATACGCTCGACGACGGCGCGGATGCGGTGAAGCTGGCCGGTTCCTATATCCAGTGCGCGCCCTTCGATACCGGGTGCGGTCGCCGCAGCTAACAGCCCTTCGACGACGTCTTCGACGAAGATGAAGTCGCGCTGCTGCTCGCCGGCCGTCATGCGAAAGTCTTCATCATTCAGGGCTGCCTGAATGGCGGCGGGGATCAGGGCTTTCTCCCGCTGCCCTGGCCCGTACACCTGGAAGAGACGCATCCAGACGACGGGCGCGCCCCAGGCGTTGTAGGCAGCGCGGGCGAAGGCCCACGCTGCGACCTTCGAGGCACTGTAGGCGTTGAAAGGGTCCAACCCGTCATCGGCGCGGCGCGCGCCGTACTCGTAGGATGAACCAACCAGTACAATACGGCGCACCGCCTCTACGTGTCGCGCTGCGTCCAGGATGTTGATGACGCCTCCCACGTTGACGTCGCAGGCGGCGGTGAAAGGTAGATCGGGATTGGTGATCCCCACCGCGGCGAGATGGATGATCAGGGCCGGCTGTGCCGTAGCAATCGCCTCGGTCACCGTCTCCGGGATGGTGACATCGCCGGTCAACGCGCGTACGCCGTCCGGCAGCAGCGCCGTCTCACCGGGCAGGACGAGTGCGGCCACGTCGGCGCCGGCAGCGACCAGGCGTTTTGCCAATCGCCGTCCAATGAATCCCGTCGCACCGGTCAGAAAGATGGGAGTTGTGGGTTGTGCGTTGTGGGTTCCGGGGTGTGGGTTAGCTTCCGACATAACGTTTTGCCCTCAACCCTCAACCTGCAACTTGTAACCCAAGTATTGCGCGTACCACGCCATCGTTTCCATCATAGCTGCTTCACGCGACCACGCCGGCTTCCAGCCGAGGACGTCGTGGAGCTTCGCGCTGTTCAGGTATTGGTCCTTGATCTCGTTTTTCACCTCATCCAACACGATGGGTTCGAGGTTGGGATGGGGCGACAGTTTCAGGATCAACTGCGTCATTTCCAGGACGCTCAGGGGTTCGTCGGTGCTGCAATTGAACGCCTGCCCGTGAATCTCGGGATTGTCGAGTTCTTGAGCAAGCATCAGATACGCGCGGACGGCATCGCGCACGTAGAGGTAGTCGCGGACGAACGTGCCATCCGAGCGGATGACCGGCGCTTGGCCTTGCAGGGCACTGCGAATTGTGCCGGGGATAAGGCGGTTCCAGTTGAGGTCGCCGCCGCCGTAGAGGTTGGCGCAGCGCGTGACGGCGATGGGCATGCCATACGTTTTGGCATAGGTCTGCGCGATAAGATCGGCGGCACTTTTGGAGACATCGTAGGGATGCTCGCCTTGCAGCGGCATGTCTTCCGTGTAGGGCAAAACGGGCTGTGTCCCGTAGGCTTTGTCGCTGGAGGCGACAAGGATGCGTGTGACGGTGGGCGAACGTCGCGCCGCTTCGAGTGTGGTCCACGTCCCCCGAATGTTGGTCTCGAAGGTGGAAAGCGGCGCGCGGTTGGCGATCCCCACAATGGTTTGTGCTGCCAGGTGGAAGACGGTGTCGACTTCGTACTCGTTGAGGACGCGCTCCATCGTGGCGTAGTCGGTGACGTCGCCGCGCGCCACGCGGATGCTGCGAAGGGTGCCAGAGCGCACGAGCTGCGACTGTGGCACGTCATCGCGGATCAGCCCGACGACGTCGGCTTTGGCCTCCACGAGTGTCTGGGTGAGCCAGGAACCGAGCAGGCCGGTGCACCCTGTGACCAGTACAGGACGGTCGCGCCAGAAAGATGCGTTCATCAAGCTACCTCCCTACCAAATTTTCCATGGTGCACCTTTTTCCCAGAGCGCTGTGAGTTCCTGCGCTTCCTTGAAGGTATCCATCGCGCGCCAGAAGCCATGATGTTCGTAGACGGCTAACTGCCGGTCAGCAGCCAGGTTGGCGAAAGGTTCGCGTTCCAGAATGATATCGTCGTCACCTTCGAGATAGCGTAGTGCGTCGCGCTCAAAGATGAAGAATCCACCGTTGATGAGCGTATCGACCAAGGGTTTCTCCTGGAAGCCGGTGACTTTTCCTTGCCCGTCGGTTTCGAGAATGCCGAAGCGTGAGAACGCGCGCACGCCGGTCATCGTGGCGAGCAGGCCCTGCTGGCGGTGATAAGCTAGCAGCGCGTGCAGGTCGATGTCGGCAACGCCGTCGGCGTAGGTCACGAAGAAGCGCTCGTGCTTCACGTAGCGGACGGCTTTGCGCACGCGCGCGCCGGTCATCGTCTCCGGCCCGGTCTCGGCGAAGGTGATGCGCCAGCCGGCGGTGTCGTTGGGGGTATGGTAGAGCGGTGTTCCGTCACCAAGCGCGAGCGTGAAATCGCGGCTTTGCCAATCGTATTCCAGGAAATAGCGCTTGATGAGATCCCCTTGATGACCGAGTGCCAGGATGAAGTCGGTAAACCCCTGCGCCGCGTAGATTTTCATCACGTGCCACAATACCGGGCGCTCGCCGACTTCGACCAGGGGCTTGGGAACAGTACGGTCGCCCATACGCGTGCCTTTGCCACCACAGAGGATGATTACGGGAATTTTTTCATGGACCATTCGTGTACCTTGGCTGTCAAATTCAAACGGAGAACGTGAAACTGTGCCTGGGGATCCATCACGTTTCACGTTCTCTCGTCGTTGATTATTGCCTGTTTTCATCAATCTATGTGATGGGCGTTATGGTAACACGTGGGGGCGTTTTGTCAAATGCTGAAGTTGACAAAACTGCCAGTAGCAGTACAACAGTAGTCAGTAGGCGGTAGCCAGTATACGGTATACTGTGGACGGAAAGACGATAGCAAGTTGAAGGCTGAAAGCTGACAGCTACGAAGGGGGGACAGCATGGCAGTGATTACTATTTCGCGCGAGTTAGGCAGTTACGGCGATCAAGTCGTAGAATTACTGTGCGATCAGTTGGGATACTGTCGCGTGGATAAGGATATGTTGATGCACATTGCGCAGGAGGCAGGCGTTGATACTGAGACGATTCTGGAGCAGGAGCGCAGTATTACACAACGGGCCAGGCTGGTTAGCGGTGAGATGACGTCGCTATATCGCAAGCAAGCTTCTGCTTTCGAGAAAAAGAGTCCCATCGACGATCAAACTTACGAACAAGTCGTGCGCGATACGATGGAACGCTTTGCCCGCGAAGGCAATGCCATCATCGTGGGGCGTGGCGGGCAGATGGTATTGAGCGGGTGGCCTACAGCACTGCACATTCGCCTCTATGCGCCGCCTGAGGTGCGCGCACAGCGTTTGGTGGAGCGTGAGCATTTGTCGCAGGAAGAGGCTGAGTATCGTGTTGCGCAATCTGATGAGCGAAAGCGCCAGTACATCCGGCATTGGCACAACAACGCGGATTGGCGCAATTCTAAGTACTATCATTTGACCATTGATACGGCACGACTCTCGCTTGAAAGCGTGGTGCGGATCATTGTGCTTGCTTCTCAGGATGTTGATCAGGCTGGCCAGGTTTGAGAAACCTTCGCCAGGATGGTTGGGTCGTTACTTTTGAAATCTTACGGAGTTGAATAAAGAGGAAAAATGGCAAAGAAACGTTGGTTCAACTATGTGTTTTTTTATTTGCTGTGGACGGTGCTCATCGCCCTGGGCTTCTGGTTCCTCATTTTGAGCCGGGAGACCTTTCTCACCGCTGCGGCGTACTATGCCGGAGATTCTTTCACTCGTGGATGGCAGACCCGCTTTCTTGACAAAGCTTTCTTCCTGTTTGTCGGGGTAGGTGTGTTGGTCTTCATCTACGCGACGGAGGGATACCTGCGCGCTGGCATCGAGAAGCATGACATGCTAAGGCGCTTTTTCAAGACCTCAGGTGGGATAATGCTCGCAATTTTTGTGATGGACCTGATTCTGCTGTTTTTACAACAATTCGCTGGCGGAGCCTGGCTTCGCTGGCTGGTCCTTGTTGGGGAACTTGTGTTAGGCGTGGGGCTTTCCTGGGTAGCTCGTCGACGCCGGTCGGCAAAAAAGCCAACGCCACCTGTTTCGATGACGGATCAGACCGACGAACCCTGACAGTGTGAGACTTTCTGACTACGGAGGTTAACCATGCGTATCAAACAATCCCTGTGTTATCCAATGTTCAAGCCAGCCGATATGAGCCTGGATGATCTCTTCAGAACCGGTGCGGAGATCGGCTACGCCGCCGTTGAACTGTGGGACCGTGGCCCAAATTTAGAGGAAGTCGTGGAGACTGCGCGCCAGTACGGCCTCGCGGTCGCCAGCATGACGGGCCACGACTCTCTGCCCGATGGGCTAAACAAACGCTCGAATCACGACCGCATCGAGGCCGAACTACGGGAGTCCATCGACATTGCAGCGAAACACGGCATTCCCGGGCTGATTTGCTTCAGCGGCAATCGCCAGCCCTTCCAGACGGAGATTGAGGCCATCGAAGCGGTCTCCGATGGGTTCAAGCGCATCGCGCCCTACGCTGAAGAGAAGGGCATCAACCTGAACATGGAATTGCTCAATTCCAAAGTTGATCATCCCGGCTACCAGTGCGATCACACGGCCTGGGGCGTGGCAGTGTGCGAGCGCGTCAACAGCCCGCGCGTCAAGCTGCTCTACGACATCTACCACATGCAGATCATGGAAGGCGACATCATCCGCACCATCCGCGACAACATCAAATGGATCGGGCACTTTCACACGGCGGGCAACCCAGGACGCAATGACATGGATGACACGCAGGAGATGAACTACGCCGGTATCTGCCGCGCGATTGCCGGAGCGGGTTACCCGTACTACGTCGGTCACGAGTTCAAGCCCAAAGGGGATTTGATCGAAGCGCTGCGGCAGACCTTTGTGTTGTG
>JBJYXQ010000044.1:8891-10389 GCA_046260035.1 Anaerolineae bacterium | reverse complement strand
TCCCGTTGATTATGCGCGCCATCGATGTTCTCGCCAGCCTCACGCCCTGGGCCACACCCCACCTGGCATTGCGACAGTTAGGACGCGAAAGCCAGGCCTACGTCAATCCACTGCTCCTGGTGATCGTATCCCTGGCACTCGGCGTCTATACGATCTCTATGGCCGCCAGTCTCGATCAATGGCTAGTGGATCGTATGTATTATCGCGTGGGCTGTGATCTGGCCTTTAGCGTCTATCCACCAGAAACAGCGAGTGGGTCTTTCTCTAGTAACACACCTGTCAGCGGCGAGTGGATTCCGTTGCCAACGCAGTTTGAAACCTTGGACGGTGTCGCCAAAGCGACCCGGGTCGGCGATTACGGCATGTCCACGGCCCTTCCCGCGACTGGCAACATCAACGGACGCTTTATTGCGGTGGATCGGACGGACTTCGCCTCCGTCGCCTGGTTCAGGAACGACTTCGCCAACGAGCCATTAGGTGGACTGATGAATCAACTGGCGTCTTCGTCCAACGCCATCCTCGTTCCGGAGGACTTGTTTGAAGAGAATCATCTGCAGATTGGCGACGAGATCAACATACGCGTCAGCATCAACTACGAGTTCCTTGTCAGCACAGCATTCAAAGTCGCCGGAACCTACAAATATTTCCCCACCGTCTATGAGGACAGAATCGCCTTTATCGGCAACCTGGACTACCTCACGTTCTACGTTGGGATGGTTGTCCCTCACAAAATTTGGATGCACTTGGATGATGGTGTGACGGGTGAGTCTGTAGTCGCGCAAGTGCCAAGTCTCCGCGTGGTGCCCTCCCATGCGGCAGATGCAGAGGATTTGATTCGCACAGAACAGGCGCAATTCGAACGCGTTGGCGTCTTCGGTACGCTGTCGGTTGGTTTCCTCGCGGCGGTTGCTATGGCAGCGATGGGGCTGCTGATTTATACGTACGCCTCGCTGCAGGATCGAATACGGCGCTTCACCATTCTGCGCGCCGTGGGCTTGCAGCGTCGCCAGATCAGCACTCAGGTCATTATGGAATACCTGTTCCTGACGTCGTTCGGGGCTATCGCCGGAGCGCTTATCGGCGCCGGGGCTTCGCACTTCTTCGTGCCATTGTTCCGTGTGACCGGCGAGCAAGGTGTCCCCTTGCCAACGCTGATTCCAATCATCGCGCAGGACAAAGTCGCACAACTCGTCGTCGTCTTCGTGGCCTTTATTGTGCTGTCGGAGGTTGTGGTGATTGCCCGTGCGCTCTCGCAACGCGCGTACACGATGCTGAAGGGTGTCTGGGGATAAAGCACTTTTGGATTTTAGATTTGGGATTTTTGCTTTTAGATTTTCGATGCCAGGCACGAAATGGGTGCCAGCCGCACCGGAGGGAATATGCCGCCTGAATCTGATCCGAAACATCGGGATGTAGCACCAGACAATCCAGAAAACGCCGAAGGGGAAGAGACCCCTTCAACGTGGCAGCCGGCCGAATTGCGGCCCAGAAGTTCGCC
>JBJYXQ010000044.1:3789-8791 GCA_046260035.1 Anaerolineae bacterium | reverse complement strand
AAACGCCTGAGGCCACGCCACCTGCCGCCGAGCCAACGCAGCGTTTGCCGCAGCAGACTGCGGTGCCGCGACAGACCACGGTGCCGCGGCAGTCGGTGCCACGGCAGACTGTAGAGCCGGAAAATCCCGACCTATATCCGCCATCGGAGGCGACGCGCCGTATCCAAGTTCCGCCCTCTGAACCAACGACGCACCGCCCTCAACCTGCCGAACCAACGCGACAGATTTCCTCCTGGCGCGCGCAGGAATCGGCTGACGAGGACCCGGCGGACCGTGTGCCCACACAGCCCATTCCCGTCATTCGCCCGTCTACAACAATGCCATCCTCCCAGACAAGACGGACGGCTACGCCCCCCCCGCCACCGAAAACACCACCACCGCCGCGGACTGCAGGGCCTCCGGCATCCAAGCCCAAGCCGAAACGCACCGGGCGCGGAGCCTCGGTCCTGCTCAGTATCACGCTCGCTGGCGTTGCACTGTTCTTCTTGGCACTACTCGCCATGGTCATCGGCTACATTGCGTTGGCCTCGCAACTGCCTTCGCCCGACGAACTGCGGGCCCGCCAGCCGAACTTCGCCAGCAGCCAAATCTACGACCGTGATGGGCGGCTGCTCCACGAAATCATCGATCCTAGCGCCGGGAAACGCACCTACGTCCCCATCTCGCAGATCTCGCGCTACCTGCAACTGGCGACGGTCGCCACCGAAGATCGCAATTTCTACGCGCACACCGGTTTCGATCCTATTGCGCTGGCGCGCGCGATCTTTTACATACTGCAAGAACGCGAAGTCGTCTCCGGGGCCAGTACCATCACCCAACAGGTAGCCCGCAACATCTTGCTGCCCGACGAGGTCACCGAGCGCACTGCCAGCCGCAAGATCAAAGAAATCGTGCTGGCGACCGAACTTACGCGCCGTTATACCAAAGACGAAATCCTCGAAATCTACGTCAACAACAACAACTACGGCAACCTTGCCTACGGCGTTGACGCGGCGGCGCGCACTTATTTTGGGACCACGGCTGCCAACCTCACCCTGGCTCAGGCGTCGTTCCTGGCGGGGCTACCGCAACTGCCAAGTGTCTATGATCCCTTCCACGGTGGACGCGACGCGGCGCTCAAACGGCACAAAGTCGTGCTTGGTCTGATGGTCGAGGCGGGATTCATCACCCAGGACGAAGCCAACGCCGCCGCTGCCGAAATGGATGCCTACGGCTTCCCCCCCATCTACACCGACGTCATCCCCGCGCCGCACTTCGTCGTCTACGTGCGGCAGTGGGTTGAAAAGGAACTCGGGCCGGATGCGCTCTACAAAGGCGCTGGCCTCCGCATCCATACCTCGCTGGATCGCGACCTGCAGCAGATCGCCGAAGAGGAAGTGCGCAACGGCGTTGCCACCCTGGCCGATCGGAATGTCAGCAACGGCGCGCTCGTCGCCATCGAACCCGCTACCGGCCACATCCTGGCCATGGTCGGCAGCGCCGATTTCTACGACGAAGCCAACGATGGGCAGGTCAATGTGACGCTGCGCTGCCGCCAGCCCGGTTCGGCGATCAAACCGCTGACGTATCTGGCGGCGTTCGAAAAGGGCTGGACGCCCGCGACCATCGTGTGGGACATCCCCACGACGTACACCGATACCGCCGGCAACATCTACGAACCCGTCAACTACGACGGCAAGTTCCGGGGACCAGTGTCGGTGCGTACCTCGCTGGCGAATTCACTGAACATCCCCGCCGTCAAAGCGCTGGAATTCGTCGGCGTCGATGGATTGCTCGACGTCGCCAGCCGCATGGGCGCGACCTCGATCGTCTCGCCGCAACTTGAATGTCCCGACTATCCTTACGACACCCGCCCGTATTACGGTCTGGCGTTGACGCTTGGTGGTGGTGAAATGAAACCCCTCGACCTGACCGCCGCATACGCAACCCTGGCGAACGGCGGGTTGAGCATGCCGCCCACGCCAATCCTCTGGGTTGAAACCACCGGAGGCGAGGTTCTGATCGACAACCGCGAGCCGAAGGGCAAACAAACTGTGGCCCCTGAGCTGGCCTATCTCATCTCGAACATCCTCTCCGACACCCAAGCACGTTGCCTCGTCTTCGCTTGTCCGAACAACCTGGAACTGCCTGACCGGCCTGTGGCCGCAAAGACCGGCACGACCAACGACAACCGCGACGCGTGGACGGTCGGCTATACACCGGATCTAGCGGCAGGTGTGTGGATCGGCAATAACGATAATTCCGAGATGACGGGCGTCGCTGGGTCCAGCGGCGCTGCGCCGATATGGAACGCCTTTATGCGGCGCGCCCACGAGAACATCCAGCCGCTCAGCTTCCCACGCCCGGCCGGTGTGATCGACCGCGAGATTTGCGCCTTCTCCGGGACAGTACCTTCGCCCTATTGCCCGGAAAAGCGCACCGAGGTCTTCTCGTCAAACTTCCTGCCGCCCAAAGCCGATCAGGACTGGTTCCAGCAGGTCGAGATCGACGGCAACAGCGGCCTGCGCGCCAACCAATTCTGCCGCGCTAACGTCTTCACCAAAGTGATGGTAGTGGTGGACCGCATCCAGGATCCAGGGGGGCGGGCGTGGATGCAGCAATGGGCAGCAGAACGTGGCATAGAAATCGCGCCCAGTGATTACTGCACGGCCGGGGAAAGCTCGCCGCAGGTGAGCATTACCTCCCCCAAGAACGGCGAGTCAGTTTATGGCTGGGTGGAAATCCGTGGTACCGTCGACTTCACCGACTTCGATCACTATGAGATCACCTATGGCGCCGGTGGAGATCCGCAAGCCTGGGGATGGGTCAGCGGACCGCATTTAGCCATAGTGCGCGAAGGACTGCTCGGGGCGTGGCAAATTCCCGCCGAGATGACGCCCGGTCCGTATACACTACGCGTCGTCGCCTTCAATACCCGTGGCGCGCAGTTTGAAACCCGTGTGCAGGTCAACGTCGTCGGCCCGACAGCCACACCCACACTGGAGATCACGCCCACCGAAACGCCGACGGTGACGCCAACGCCGACCGGGACACCAACACTGACACCAATCCCTTCGACAACGGATACACCGACGCCCACCTCGTCGCCCACCCCAACATCCACGGCAGAACCACTGCCTCCGACGAATACGCCCTCTCCAACGCCCACGCAAACACCTACGACGCAACCACTGCCTCCAACGGATACGCCAACGCCGACACCCACCTCCACACAGGAAACATCAACAGCGCCTTGATTCGGTTCAGAAGGTGTTTTTTTCCGGTTTCGGGCTGTGCCCGAAACCGGAAAAAACACTCTCCTAACGCGGCTTTAGCCGCAAATTTTCGGCGCATTTCGTGAATTGTTCCAACGCCACTAGAAGAATGGCAAAATCCTGCTCAATCCGTTGAGAGAATTTGACAGAACGTATAATCATGTTATGATACCGAAGACGTCATTCAACATGTCTATATCTCAAGGAGGTCACTATCAGTAAGCAAAAATATCGCGTGAATCGGGAAATACGTGTCCCGGAAGTTCGAGTTATTGATGCTGAAGGAAGTAACCTGGGGGTCCTGAGAATTTCAGAGGCCGTCCAGCTCGCCCAAGAGGCTGAACTCGATCTGGTAGAAGTGGCGCCAAACGCCGACCCGCCGGTCGCCCGAATCATGGATTTCGGCAAGTTCTTATACGAGCAATCCAAGAAAGAGCGCGAGGCTCGCAGAGCTCAGAAGCAAGTCGAAATCAAAGAAATTCAACTACGTCCGAAAACAAACGAACACCACACGCAATTCAAAGTGAGAAATGCGCGCGGTTGGCTAGAAGATGGCAACAAAGTCAAGGTTCGTATCAGGTTCCGGGGACGAGAAATCACGTATCCAGAAGTTGCGGTTGAACAGCTTCAGGACATTGTCGATGAACTTGCTGATATCGCAGTTGTAGAACAGACCCCCCAGTTAGATGGGCGGACTATGTTGATGGTGTTAGCACCAAAAAAGAAAAAGTAGCTGTAGGAGGAATTAAAGTGCCGAAACTGAAGACCCACAAATCAACGTCCAAGCGCTTCCGCATTTCTAAAGGTGGCAAGGGCAAGTTGATGCGCACACGGCAAGGGAAGGGCCATTTCCGCCGCAACAAGCGGAAGGCCGTGCGCAGCATGTTTGACGAAATGCACGTCGTCACATCCGCCGGTACCAAGCGCCGAGTGCAGCGCCTGGTCCCATATTTGCACGAAAAGTCATAATGGCACCTGCCGTCAGGTAGTTTGCCAAAATCAATTTGAGGTGAAATTGTGAGAGTAAAAGCAGGAACCGTAACACGCCGTCGCCATAAGAAGATCATCAGCCAGACGAAAGGCTTCTTTGGGACGCGCCGTAAGCTGTTTCGGCGAGCTAATGAAGCATGGATGAAGTCCATGGCCTACGCTTATCGCGACCGTCGCAACCGGAAACGCGATATGCGCCGCCTGTGGATCATCCGCATCAACGCAGCCGCCCGCAATAACGGCGTATCCTACAGCCGCCTGATCAACGGTCTCAAAATGGCGAACATCGCGATCGACCGCAAGATGCTGGCGGATCTGGCCGTCAATAACCCCTCGGCCTTTGCCGCTGTCGTGCAAACGGCGCGCGAGTCTTCGCAAGCACAAGCATAATACACGGTCTTTTCGCATTCCAAAAGGCGACGCAGCAGCGTCGCCTTTTTTGTTAGGGCGTAGCAAGGCACCTCCGGTTCTCGCCAGCTACAAATACGGCCTAAAGGCCAAGGATTAAGACTCTATCCGAAAACCACGCTGATGAGCGTTTCTGGTGTGTCAACAGCGAATTCTCGGATAGGTTCTAAGGGGATTTTTGTTGCGGGGCAAAGTCCCGCAACAAAAATCCCTCCCCAAAAAGCCGCTTTAGCGGCGAAATAACGCATAAGTGCCTATCAACCCGCGAGGATGATAAGACCTTGCCTCCACAACAGTTTTCGATTCCACATTCTGAAGTATCATATTGCCTGTTACCTTTTCTATAAAAA
>JBJYXQ010000044.1:0-3689 GCA_046260035.1 Anaerolineae bacterium | reverse complement strand
GTGACGCGCCGCATCCCGCTGTGGGGCTGGCTCGGCGCGGCCATTGCCACGGTGTTGGTGGTCACCTTTGCAGCCCGGGCGTTCTTGCCCGGTGGAGAAAAGATACCGGCAGGCACACCTGAGATCGCTCAGGCACTACCTACCGCAACGACGCGTCCGGAAGCGACAGTCGTAACAACCGCGCCTGAACCGACGAGCACGGCTGCGCCCACGCCTGAACCGGAACCGGCCTTCGCCGCCGACCTGCCGCCCGCCGTCGTCTCTGCTGTCCCACGGCCTGGAGAAGAAGTCCGCACGCAGGCCGGCATTTTGCTGCGCTTCAGCCGCGCGATGGACCGCGCCAGCGTCGAAGCTGCACTGCGCGTCACACCGGAGGTCGAAGGGACATTTAGCTGGCAGGATGACACCACCGTCACGTTCACGCCCAAAGTGCTCGCAGCGGGCACACGCTACAACGTTGCCCTCGATGTGACGGCCCAGGCCGACAACGGCCTGCCCCTCACCAGCGATCTGGCCTTCAGCTTCTCCACACTCGATGCGCTGACGGTGACACACACCACGCCGGCAAATGGCAGCGCCGACTTGCGTGGCGACACCCCCGTGCTCGTCGTCCTCAATCACCCGATGGTGCCTATCAACTGCTCGGGGCAGGTAGCGGACGCCGATTGTCCACCGCTGCCACTGGCCTTCAGCCCAGGCGTGGTGGGTCAGGGGACGTGGATCAATACCAGTGCCTACCGCTTTGATCCACTGCCCGCGTGGGATGTTGGCACGGTCTACACCGCGCAAATCCCCGCCGGTGTGACCTCCGTCGCCGGGGCAACACTCAATGAAGCGATCACGTGGACGTTCACCACGGCCCCGGCCCAGGTCGTCCGCATCGAGCCGGAAATGGCGAGCACGAACACGCCGCCGGATACCGGTGTGCGCGTCATCTTCAACACGCCGATGGATGCACAGACTACCGCCGCGGCTTTCAGCCTGAGCGACGCTGATGACGACCCCGCAGACGGGGGCCCCGCAGCCGGGGCCGCCATCCCGGGCAACATCACCTGGGAGGATAACAACGCGACGCTGGTCTTCACACCCACGCAAAACCTGGCACTGGATACCGATTATGTCATCCGCGTCACTGACCGGGCAGGGGCGGTCAACGGGGGAATCCTGGAAGATGGTTTGGTGGTATCCGTATTCAAGACAGCGCCCTACCCCCGTGTCGTGGACATCACCGGCACAGATGAAAGCACGAGCGGAAACACGCTGAGTTACTACGAATCTCTGCGCGTCCAGTTCACAGGGTTGATCGACCAGGATACGCTCGGAGGCCATTTCCGCCTGACCGAGAATGGGGATCCCGTTGAGGTCAACTTCTGGTGGGATGCCTACAGCGAGACAAATTACGCCTACATCAACTGGGATAAAACGCCCGGCGCGGAATATTGCCTCACCGTGCTCCCCGGCATCGCCGACCGCTACGGCAACAGTATCACCGAGGAAACCACTGCGTGCTTCACCGGCGACGATATGCCGCCTATCTTCACCCCCGCGACACACATGAACCCCATCGCCCTCGATGCGGCGGAACCGGCACGACTCTACTTTGCGGCTGTCAACGCCCCCCGCGTCTCCCTCACGCTTTCGACCATGGATGAATATGGTTTCCTGGCTTACGAGGGCGCACCACAGGCTGCCCTCCGCCAGTGGACATTGGCACTGGATAGCCAGCCAAATCGCACCGCCCTCGTCCCCGTCGACCTGACCGCGGACGGCAACCCGCTGCCGACAGGCTACTATCACATCACGTGGACCTTACCCGACACAGAACGTTGGTGGAACACCAACTTGCACTTCGCCGTCGTGGATCGTCACCTCACGCTCAAGGCGAGCGCGACCGAGGCCCTCGTCTGGGTCACGGACCTGCGCAGCGCGCAGCCCGTCGCAGGCGCACCCGTGCGCTTGCTCGACCACTCCGGGTACGAAATCGGCACCGGCGTGACGGACGCCGACGGCATTGCCCGGTTCGCCATCTCTATGCAGCAGGAACAATGGGACAATTACACCGCCGTCACCGGAACACCGGGCCAGCCGGGCTTCGGGGTCGCGCGCAAGGATTGGAATCGCGGCGTCTCTCCGTGGGATTTCGATCTTCAGGCCGAGTATCAAAACCCAAACGCGTACCAGGTCTACCTGCAAACGGACCGGCCCATCTACCGCCCCGCGCAATCCGTCGCGTTCAAAGGCGTGCTCCGCACCAATAACGACGTACAATATGCCCTCCCTCCTGCTGGACAAACGATCGACATCCTCATGCGCAATTCCAATTGGGACATTGTCACGCAAACCCAGTTGACGGTCAACGAGATGGGCACCTTCTCCGGCCAGTTCCCGCTGGCGGCGGATGCGCTGCTCGGCGCTTACGCCCTGGAAGCTATGATCCCCGGCGAGCCGGATCGCACGTGGAGCCTCAACTTCACCGTGGCGGCTTACCGCAAACCGGAATTCGAGGTGACAGTGACGCCGGAACAGGCAGCCATTGCGGATGGCGAATCGCTGCGCGCGTTGATCGAGGCGCAATACTACGCTGGCGGCCCAGTCAGCAACGCGAGCATTCATTGGGTCGTGCGTGCTACGCCGTTCGACTTCTCGCCTCGCGAAATTTCGCGCAGTGTCTCTGGCTGGTGGAGCTGGGGCGCGGGTGATGTCGGTTGGATGGGATACTACGAACCCAAGGTGATCGCCGAGGGCGACGCCGTCACCGACAGCACGGGCCGATTCCTGTTGGAGCTACCTGCCGTATTGAAAGCGCTCAGCGACAAGGCCACGACCATCGGTTCGCAAAGCTGGAGCATTGCGGCGACCATCACCGATGAAGCGGGCTTTCCCGTCACCAACGAAGGCGCGTTGACCGTCCACGCGACGCGCTTCTACATCGGCCTCAAGCCGCGTTCCTGGGTGGCGCAGGCGGGACAAGAAACTTTCGTCGATCTGTTGGCGCTGGATTGGGATGCACAGCCCGTCAGCGGGCAGGAAGTGACGGTTTCGCTGGCACGGCGCACCTGGAACTACGTCCCGGCGCAAGAACCTTTCGGGGAACCCACGTGGACGCACACCGACGAGATCGTGGACACCGTCACCGTCACCACCGACGGGGCCGGCAAAGCCGAGATCGCGCTCACGCCGCCGCGCAGCGGCCCCTACGTCGTTCTTGCCGAAAGCCAAGACCCCGACGGAAAAACGGTGCACAGCGAAACGCACCTGTGGGTGAGCGGTGCGGAAGCCGCCGCCTGGCAAGTGCCCGAAGGGCAAATCAAGCCCGTGGCGGATGCCGAATCTTACCGCATCGGCGACACAGCGCGCGTGCTCGTCCCCACCCCCTTCACCGCACCCTACGAGGTGCTGATGACGATCGAGCGCGGCGGCATCCTTTCCGTGCAACGCTTCACGGCTACGGAGACCAACCCGCTCATCGAAATCCCGATTGTAGAGGCGCACGTGCCCAACATCATCGTTTCCTTCGTCGCCGTCAAGGGCGTGGATGCCAGCAACCCGGTGCCCGACGTGCGCATCGGCATGGTGGAACTCAAAGTCGAGCCGGTCGAGAAAACCCTCACCGTCGAAGTCACCCCCGACCGCGACACCTACGAACCCGGTGACCGGGCCACGCTCACCGTCCGCACCCTGGACTACCG
>JBJYXQ010000043.1:0-3387 GCA_046260035.1 Anaerolineae bacterium | reverse complement strand
GCGAATATAACAACATCGTGCGCTTGATCGTCGATACCTATATGCCCTTAAACCCGGTCACGTCAATGCAGCACGTTCCAGTATCGCCGAATGCCGATGCCATACCGGAGAGACCGTAGCGCGCATGCCCATCCATCTCTTGTCCGAGGAAGTCGCCGCCCGTATCGCAGCGGGCGAAGTTGTCGAGCGGCCTGCTTCTGTCGTTAAGGAGTTGGTTGAAAACAGCCTGGATGCAGGCGCCACCCGTGTGGAAGTGGAAACGCGCGGCGGCGGGCGCGATCTGATCCGCGTCCGCGACAATGGCGTGGGCATTCCCGCTGCAGAAGTGAAATTGGCCTTCCGCCGTCACGCCACAAGCAAGCTGGAAACCGCCATTGATCTGGAGACCATTGCCACGTTGGGGTTTCGCGGCGAGGCGCTAGCGAGTATTGCATCGGTGAGTCGCGTAACGTGCCTCACACGCCACACCACAGAGGACACGGGGACGCGCCTGCGGATCGAAGGGGGTGAAGTTGTCGCTCACGCGACGGTCGGCCGCCCTTCAGGTGCAGAGCTTCTGATTGAAGACCTCTTCTACAACGTACCCGCACGGCGCAAGTTCCTGCAAACCGAGCGAACCGAGCGCAACCACATCGATGCTTTCCTCACACGTTATGCTATCGCCTACCCTCACATCGCGTTCTCGCTGGTCCACGACGGGCGGGAAATTCTCGCCACGTCGGGTAATGGTAACGCGCAGGAGGCTCTGCTCAACGTCTACGGCATGGATCTGGGCACCAGTCTGTTGGAAATTCCATGTGGGGACGATACCCACGCCGCGGTGGATGATATCCAGGTGTGCGGTTTCGTCGGCCCAACAAGCGTTCATCGAGCCAACCGGGGCTATATCACCCTCTTCATCAACGGGCGTTGGGTGCAGGATTTACGGCTGAGCTACGCCATCATCCAGGCCTATCACACGCTGTTGCCGGTAAAACGGTACCCGATCGCCTTTGTCAGCGTGACACTGCCTGCCGAAGACGTGGACGTGAACGTACATCCAGCTAAAACAGAGGTGCGTTTCCGGGACGGAGATGCTGTGTTCCGCGCAGTACAGCGCACAGTCCGCGCCACAGTGATCGACGAGGCTCCAGTCGCCAGCGCCTGGGAACCGCCGACGCCAACATCCACAGAGGATAACGCATCGGCGGATGGCGAGCCATCCGCCATGACGACGCGCGCTCGTCTCGCCGCACTGACGCCATCAGCACGACAAATCACTCTTCCGCAGGCCGAGACGCACACCGAAGCAGCTCCAAGGAATGGCGCATCCCTTTCACCGTCGTCCATTCCAGGCACACCGACCACGTCATCGGACAACGTCCTCCGACCAGAAACAGCACAGTCTGCCAGCTCGGCCACGCTGCCCCCCCTGCGCGTCATCGGCCAGGCCGCGACAATGTTCATCATCGCCGAAGGCCCAGAGGGTATTTACCTGATCGATCAGCACGCTGCGCATGAGCGCGTGCTCTACGAACGCTTGATTACCGCGTGGATGCAAGGACAATTGGCCGTGCAACCGCTACTGAAACCGGAATCCGTGACACTACCTGTGACCGAAGCCGCCTATCTTGAGGAACTCCTGCCTGCGCTGCACACGTTGGGGATGGAGGTGGAATCATTCGGGCCGGGGACATTCCTGGTGCGTTCGCTGCCTGCGCTTCTTGCTAACCTGTCTCCTGGCGATCTCCTGACGGACATTGCAACCAGCGATGAAGAATCGCCCATTCATACCGCGCTTGAGGAGATGATTGTACGCCGCATCTGCAAGCGCGCGGCCGTCAAAGCCGGACAGGTGCTCTCGCGTGAGGAAATGGAACGCCTGGTGCGCGATCTGGAACGCACAACCAACCCACGTACCTGCCCTCACGGCCGGCCGACCATCGTGCAGATTGGAGTCGAGCAACTCATCCGTCAATTTGGGCGTAGCTAATCAGCGGAGAATCCTTGTCTCTTTCCAAGGAGCAGATATAATAGGGCCTGGATAAAAAACTTGCACGCGGTGGAGGAAATACTGTGGCACTATCAACCAATGATCAACAACGCATCGAAGACTTGGCTGTAAAGCTGGTGGAGCATTACGACTTCAAACGTCCACCCCTTCAGATTGAAAAAGTGCTTTCCAATCCTCCTGAGGGACTGATCAGCGTGGATATCAGCGATATGTCACTCGTCTTCGGGATCGGCGAACATCGCTACGAATACCGCATGGCGATGGGGCGCCTGCTCTACCGCGAAATTTGCCGTGCCAGCGCCGATTGGGAACAGAACTACCCCTACAGCAACGATGCCGCCAAGTACTTCGCCGCAAGTTTGCTCATCCCTGCGCAGTGGCTCCTCAAAGCCGCCCGCCGGCCTTTAGTCACCCTACAGCAGCTCAGCGAGGACTTTCAAGTGCCGGAGTATGCCGTCGCCAGCCGGCTGGTGCAGATGGGGAAACGGGTCAAGGGGATGTCATAGGGAAAGCTGTTACCACATCTGGGGCGGCTCTGTCACTATACGCCTAAGCCCGCTCCACCTCGATCATTTGCTTGCCCATCCACGCCCACTGCCGGCGAAATTCGTTGAGCGATTGCCACGTCATTCCAGTATGGTGAGATGTAGCAGGGTCAACGAAGCCAAGATTTAACTCACGCTCAGGATCCCACGCATCCAGAATTTTGTAGTGCGACCAACCGCGCCACGTGCGCCCCTCAAAATGCAATGGTTCGCCGATCATCACAATGACGATGCGATCCTGCTGCAGGTTAGCAAATAGCCGTCGCAGCGAAGCCCCCAAACGCCAGCGAGCACGCAATCCCAAACGGCGCAGCGATGCGACGATGCCCCATGGCAATGTCGCCCAGTCAGGGATACGCTCGGGAAAGCCGCGTTGGTTCAATTCCTCCGACAGCGCCTCCGCGTTGATAAACGGCGCCCCGTACAGTGCATTGGTGACCATCGCTATGCAATATGGGCCGCAGTCATTGCTGTCCCTTTGATACGCGTGATAACGCTCCACCGGGAGTGATAGCTTGACAAACTGTTGAGGGACGATTCCATTCATTGCACCCTCCTACAAAAATAACTACATTGTGTCATTCCGAGCGAGCAAGGCGAGTCGAGGAATCTCGTTGTTGAAAAACGAGACCCCTCGCTTCGCTCGGGGTGACACATTGCGAAAGATTTTCATCCTCGTTGGTGAGCCCTCGGCTCATGGGAACTCCTTCGGGAACGCAACACTATGGTATTTCTGCGCCAGCGACCACATCGTGTCCGGGCAAGATGTAGGCATAGGCCATATTCGGCGTATTGTGCGCGAGTCCGATTTGACCATGCTGATCCACCAAGATGATGCCGCCATAGCCG
>JBJYXQ010000042.1:0-4379 GCA_046260035.1 Anaerolineae bacterium | reverse complement strand
CGAACTTAAACGGATTCGCGCCAAGTTTCTCTTCGTAAGCGAGCCCACGCTTGAAGGCCTCGCGTGCGTATTCGCGCGGCAGCATGTCGGGCGTCTTGGGCTGTGGACCGAAACTGGCTTTGTCCCACGTTTCGTAGTCGGCGAACTCATCGGTGGGCGAAAGCACTGGATGGCTCTCGCCATCCCCCTTCATCTGCGTGACCTCGTACACCGGCTCCCACTTCTGGCGTCGCTGGGCATAGTCCTCGGTCAGCGGTTTGCCGGTGTAGGTGACGTCGTTAAACATGAGTCCGTTGGAAAGGTTGCCGTTGTGGGGGATTGCCAGCAAACGGCCGCCTGTCTTTTCTTCATATGCCTGCATCCACTTCCACAGGTCCTCCGGATCGAAGCTGTCATACTGGGAGAACGGCACGACCTGGCTGGCTTTATCCCCTCCGTCGCGAAAAATCACATTGCGGTGGATGTTGTTACCATCGGGCATGGAGGTCCACTCGTAGCCGATGAAGGCGGTGAACAGGCCGGGCTGATTGTATTTCTCCGCGGCGGCGATCTCCTTTTGCCACATTTCCGCGGCCAGTTCCGGCATGTCCGATAGAGGATCCTCGCGAATAGCGTTCTGGTGCATCCAGTTCTCGTAAGCCTCGAGGGCGCCCTCCGTACCAGATTTCACCAAATCGTGCTCCTTCTTGCCCCACTCGTTCTCGAGAAGTTTCGGGTTCGACTCGGCAATTGCCGGGGCCAGTCCCAGGTTTTCAGCGTGATCTGAGACAACCAGGAAATCAAGCGGTCGATGCAGCCGCGCCGGAACGCCCGTGCTTGATACCACCGTTTCCCCACGGGCGAAGCGATAGGCATCCTCGGGTCCTAAAGTGCAGCCGACCATGCCCGCATCTGTTGAGTAGCTGGTGTGCAGATGGGTGTCGCCGAAATAGACGTTATTTGGGTAAGTCTGCTCGGGATAGGGGGAATATTCGACCTTCTTGTCGGATGGAGGAGGAGCGTCCTGAGCAAAGGTTATTATGGGAATAGCTATAAGTAACAACAGTCCCAAAACAAAGATTAGAAGTCTTCCTGTCAGGATCTGACTGAACGTGTTCATCAACCCACCTCCTGCATTTTATGTAATACAAAGTCTATATTATTGATCATTCATTAGTCTTTTTGCGTGTACCAGATCGGCGAGGTGTAAGCTCGTTCCTGGTGTTTGAGCCACTTTTGTGGATTTGCAAGTGCTTCCTTGGGGAGCTCGACGCCGAGCGCCTTGCGGTCGTAAGCAAGCCAGGTCGGGGTCGGTATTTCGAGTACCCGAACGTAATAAAAGGCGGATTGGTTGGAATTGAAATCAGGATCCTCCCAGTATGCCGCCATGACGGCCTGCCCGATGTCGTTGGTGTAAGTGGCATTTTCAGTATCGACAGTATCGCCCACGGGGATCCGGCAGCGCCCGTCGGCCTCGATTTTGCGACCATCAGATACGGCGATGTCATAGATCCTTTCCTGTGCCTTTCCGTCTTTTCCAATCCACCCCTTGATGATCTGAATTCGATCGAGATTAGCCCCGTCGGGGTCGCGCAGCGCGCGCACCATGAATTTCGGGCTTGCGCTCTCGACGGGCCGCACCAGATCGCCACCCATAGGGACGCCACGGCGGTAGCCTTGGCGGGCGAAGTCGGGGCGATGGACTTCGCCGGGCTCGAAATCCCAGCCGGCGAAGACACGCACCCGTATCCGGGTACCGGTGGTCGCGTAGACTTCCTTGCGCGCCATTGCGTCCCACAGCGCCTCGCGGGTGTTCTCGCGCGCCCACACGGCAGCGAGTCCGGAGGCGGTGGATTCCCAGTGTCGGATTGTAATCTCCCCATTGTTGTTTGGACGCCGATCAGTCACGACAACGTCATCATAACGGATCTTTCCCGTACCCGGCTCGACCCCGGAAAATTTGCCGAAGAAGTTCTCCTCGCGGGTGGACGCCAAAGAGGTATGCGCATCGGTCGAGCCCACCATGCCGAATTTATAGGGATTGACGCCGAGCTTCGCCTCAAACTCGAGACCACGTTTGAGTCCTGAACGACCGTATTCCCCGGGAAGCATGTCGGGTGTTTTAGCATTGAAACCGAAGTCGCCCTTATCCCAGTTGTAGTAATCGGCGAACTCGTCGTTTGGCGACAGCAAAGGATGAGCCTCACCATCTCCCTTGATCTGGGTCACTTCGTAAAGCGGCTCCCACTTCATGCGACGTGCGGCGTAGTCGGCATCGATCGGTTTGCCGGACATCGTTTCGATATCGAACATCAGGCCATTGGACAGGTTGCCGCCATGGGGTATCGCCAGGGCACGCCCGCCGGTCTTTTCCTCGTAATCGCCCATCCACTTCCAGAGATCCTCGGGGTCGGTGGTATCATAGTTCGAGATAGGAGTAATCTGGCGCGCTTTCTCCTTATCGTCGCGGAAGATAATGTTGCGGTGAAGGTTCTTGGCATCCGGAGACGAGGTCCATTCGAAGCCGTGAAAGGCGGTGAAGACACCCGGCTGGTTGTGCTTGTCCACCGCGTCTATGATCCTTTCCCAAGCCGTGCGAACCAGCGCGGGATTGGGCATCGGGTCCTTGCCGACCGCAACGCCCTCCTCGGCCCACAGCTTGTAGGCTTCCCAGGACTTGCCACTTTTGACCAGGTCATGGACCTTCTTGCCCCAGGGGTCCTTGAGCAGCTCCGGATTCGATTCCTCGATCATCGGTGAAAGCCCGAGATTCTCGGCATGATCGGCGACAACGAGGAAATCGAGCGGTCGAATCAGCCGGGCAGGCGTCCCGGAGGAGGAGATAACCATCTCTCCCTTGGCGAAACGCAAGGCCTCATCCGGCCCGAGCCGGTTCCCGATCATGCCGGCATCGGTGGAATAGGAAGTGTGCAAGTGGGTATCACCCCAAAAAACCCTGTCGGGATATGACTGATAGAGGTAAGGCGAATATTCGCTTTTGCCTATGGAGACATCTTTCTCCTGTACTGCAATATCCTGTGCCCATGAAGAATTTAATATCAGCGTGACCAGTCCCGCAAGGACAAGCCATATTTTCATTTTACTACGGATTGGTTGATTCATTTTCCTTCTCGCTTTCACCCAAAAAATCCATATGTTCGTTCAATTAACCAGAAAGCGGCCAGAGTGCCGATCACGTAGGACGCTGGTCGGATCACCACTGCTCCGGGCAAAAAAGAAGGTCCGGCCGCAGTAGGACTCCTGCGCATCAATTGATTGGAAAATTGGAAAAACAGGAACACGGCGGCTACAAAAAGCAACTGGCCGGCTTCTACACCCACGTTAAAAAGAGCCAGGGATAGGGGAATGGCATTTTCCGGAAGGCCTATTTCCCGCAATGCGCCCGCGAACCCCAGGCCGTGCAGCAATCCGAAAACAAAGGCCACGACCCATGGTTTGCGAGTCGCAATCCCCATTCGTCCTTTCTGGCGGTGCAAAATTTCAACAGCTACAAACATGATGCTAAGGGCAATAACCGCTTCTACCGGTGCCTGGGGTACTTGTACCCAACCCAAAGTAGCCGCTGCCAAAGTCAGGCTGTGGGCAACCGTAAATGCGGTGATGGTCCCCACCAGACGCCGCCAACCCCCGACCAGAAACAGCAGGGCCAATACAAACAGCAGGTGGTCGAAACCAAGAAGGATGTGCTCGACGCCCAACTTGAAATAGGTTTGCGCTACGGCAGCGGAGCCGGGCGCGCCCGAAACTAAAAATTCAGGTTGTGACGGCGTTAGTCGAACTGTCTCAATGCGACCGTTATTGTACTCTACGCGGGCCAGCACGTCGGTGCGGGTTGCCTCCAGTCCATCAATGGTGATTGTGCCATTTTTAAGCCCGTATTCACAGGAAACCTGCTGGCGCTCAATATAGGCGCCATCTACAAAGCGCGAGATGGTCTCATTGCTGTGACAGTGATTGGGAAGGCGGACATACAGCCCCATGCGGCGATCACCTTTGGCCGGAACCTTCCAGAGCATATCGTACGTCAGCTTATCCACTTGTTTCAGTTGAAGGTACGCCGGCCTCACCTCGTGTGCCTGCGCGACACCGATGTGACACAAGACGAGTACAATCGTTATGGCTAAAGAAGCGTAGGTTTTCATTGTCAGCGCACCGCGAGTGTTCTACCAGTTGTGTCGTCCGGAAGCCGAATCTCAACGTCGTAACGTGCACGAAGCGCTTGGTAAAAACTATCTTTCAGTTCATTTCGGCGCTCTTCGTACCATTCGCGTTCAAGAATCGGACGTATCTCCGCCATGGCAGGCAAACCGCCCGTTTCGTGTTCCATTACACGGACCAAGTGAAGCCCGTAACCAGATTCATAGGGCCCGGACCACCGG
>JBJYXQ010000041.1:0-2082 GCA_046260035.1 Anaerolineae bacterium | reverse complement strand
GCCGATCTGCAGCCCAAGGAGGACGCGCCCAAGCCGCCCATCAACGGCTTCAAGGAGTCTGCAGCAATTCCCGCTGTGTACGTGCATGGGCATTCAAGGCCGGCAGGGGAGCGTGTCGAGCGCGGACAGGCATAGCGAACCTCTGCGCAAGGCGGCGCATTTGGAACGGTTGGCTATCGGTCACCCTCAATACTCGCTTCGAGCCCATGCGTCCACGGCCGCCGGCTAGGAGGTGTCGTACGGCAAGGGGAGCAGCGGCGGTTGGATCATGGAGCGATAGAGCGTCTCCCAGTCGGGGATGAGGCACAGGTCGAAGCGCGCGCGCAGCTTACGCCACAAGCGGGTTTTGCCCTGCGCCGCCGTCAAGGCGGCCTGGAACAGCCGGCAGCCGCATTGTTGGATCTGATCGATCAGAAACGCCAGCATCATCAGGTGCATGAGCACGGTGCTGAGGTGGTTGTTGCCGTGACCGAAGTTGTGCTCGAAGTGATAGCCTTGGTTTTTGAGGGTGTTGAAGGTTTCGTTTTCGATTTTCCAGCGTGCGCGTGCGCCTCGCATCAGCACCCTGAGGTTGCTGTCATTGATCGGGATATCCGTGACCCAGGCGAAGTGGGTCACGCTGCCGTCGGGAGCGTGCTCCCAGTACTCGAGGAAATTGACCTCGAGCGCGAAGTTGGCGTCGTTGAGCGGCGCACCATTGAGATAGCGGAAACGGTGGCGAAAGCCCCTGGCGTCGGTGAACTCAACCGTGCGGGTGTCAGGCGTGGCCGCCACCCAGTCGAACAAGTACCTGTGATCGCTCTGCTTGGCGCCGAGGATGAAGCGTAGATTCAGTGCCTGCAACTGGCGGATGTGCGGGGCGTTGGAGGCGAGCGCGTCTTCGACGACGATCAGCTTCAGATGCGGATGCGCGCGGCGCAGGTCCGAGAGCAGGCGCTTGGCGGCATTGCGTTCGCAGTCGTTCTTGCGCGCACCGTCTTGTTTGAGGATGGGCTCGGGTGCCAGCGGAAACACCTCGCTGCGATCAGGATGCACCAGCACCGCCCCGAGCATCTGATGGTAGTAGGTGACCGTGCCATTGCGGTGATGTTTCTCCCCGCACTGCGGGCAATGGACCTTGGCGGAGGAGAAATACCCCGTGCCGTCGAGCGAGAGCAGGTCATGACCGTCGAGGTAGGCAAACCCCTCCAGCCCCTTACCGCGCTGCACCTGCGCCAACAGCACTTGATACAGCGGGCGCACGTGGCGCGGGTCAAGTTCATCGAGGCGTTCGCGCCAGCGGGTGTCGCTCGGCGCACGCTCGATCCCGTAGAGCGCCTTGAGATTCGCGCGCGTCGTCATCTCCCGGCGGTCCTTCTCAAACTGCAGCAGCGAGGGATACTTCAGCCCGAACAACGCCAGTCCCGACATCAGATGATCCACCAGCGCAATGTCGCAACCGGGCGGCTCGGGGATCTTCGCAAACACGCGCCGCGCGACGCTCAGCAGCCCTTGCGCGCTGAGTTGTTGGCGTGGGCATACGGGACGCATCAGAACCTGCCTCGCAACTTCAGGTATGCGTGACAGTGTACTGATTCAGCTCCAAAAGTTTACGAACAACTTTTTTCAAGACGCAGTAAGCCTCTGTAATCATTGTTGAATATTTTTGGGCGGGAATTGCTGACCTGTCGTCAGCGATTCCCGCTGTGTACGGACAGAATCGATCGAGCGCGGTGCCACTACGGGCGGAGAACGGACAGGCATAGCACGACGCGCGCCGCTGGGCGGCGCGATGGCAACGGTTGGCTGTCTGTTCCCCTCAAGATACACGTCGAGCACGGTCGGTCACGGCCAGCGACTATGAGGTGTCGTGGCCCAGTGCGATCGGCGGCGGCGCGATGATGGAACGGTAGAGCGTCCCCCAATCGGGGATCAGGCACAGGTCGAAGCGCGTGCGCAGCTTCTGCCAGAGGCGGGTCTTGCTGCGCGCTGCCGTCAAGGCGGCCTGGAACAGCCGGCAGCAGCGCTGTTGGATCTGGTCGATCAGGAACGCCAGCATCATCAGGTGCATGAGCACGGTGCTCAGGTGCTGGTGGCCGTGAC
>JBJYXQ010000040.1:0-2479 GCA_046260035.1 Anaerolineae bacterium | reverse complement strand
CCTTTATGGATGAGGCCCGTCGGCGCGTTGTCGCGCGCAACGCCGGGGCCTGGCCCCCGGAGCGCGTCGCGTGGCTAGCCCGCGACAGCAACGGCATCCTCGGCATGTGGATACGGCAGACACAGAACCCTGAACAGGCCCAGCGTACTATGGATGAGGCCCTGGCCTGGCAATACCATTTGTTCAAAGCCGGCGATGCCGAAGCTGCCGCCCACATCATCCGTACCATTGTGCCGGTGCTCAACCGTTGGGGACAACACGATCTGTCCGAGGCGCTCTTGCAGCGCAGTATCGCCGTGGCGGCTGGACCAGAGCGTGCCCCCAGCATGGACGATCTGGCAACCCTATACCTAGATCGCGGGCATCTCACCGAAGCCTTGAAAGTGTACGAGGAAGTCTACCAGATGTTCGTCACGCAGGGAGCCAGGGAGCAGATGGCCCACATCCTGCGTCGCATCGCCCGCGCTCACCAGCAATTAGGCGACTATCCCCAGGCGATTGAGACGTATGAGACTGCGCTGCAAATCATGCGCGAGACCGGGGATGAAAACGGGCAAAGCGTATGCTTGCACCAACTTGCCGCACTTCACCGCCAGACAGGCGATTACCAGCGCGCCCTTGCGTGCAGCGAGGCAACGGAACAACTGCATCACAAGCTTGGCAACCTTGCCGGTGCTGCTGCGGCACTCTACGAACAAGCGCTCGTTCTCAAGCACACCAATCGCCTTGACAGCGCCCTCGAACACTGGCAGCAAAGCTTCGACATGGCCAGCTCCATGGGGGATAATATTATGGCTGTCGATGCGCTGCGGGAGATGAGTGCTGTGTATCGCGACAGTGGACGCCTGAATAAGGCGATTGAAACCTCGCTCAAGGCGCTTGAGATGTGCCATCGTGTCGATCCCCGAAGAGCCGCAACGCTGCTCCAGATGCTAGGAAAGCTCTACGAACAACAGGGCGATGCTGACAGAGCCGCAGCCAGCTATACACAAGCCCGGCGTATGTCACAGCAGTCGTAAGAGCAAGCGTTCAGCCATCAGCTTTCAGCAAAACCGCCTCAACACAACCACGCTACTTCACCACAAGCATCCGAACCGGCGCGCGTCCATCGGGGATTGGTGCGCCGGTTGCATCGTAGAGGGGGACACGCGACCCGCGCTCCGCGTCGTACAATCCCACGAACACGGTGTACTCCCCGGCAACCGCAGCAGCGGGCAGCGTCAGCGAATGCGTATCGACGATGACCTGTCCCGCCACCCACGATGTCGTCGGCGCAGCGCCCTGCTCCGGCCAACTGTCGGACTGTGCCGCCACTGCCCCATCCGGCCCAACGAGATGGACGAACGCGGTATAGTCGCGGTCAGCCGTCCCTGTGGCCTGTGTATACAGCGTCACGGCAAAGGTTTCACCGGGCGCGAGTATGCTTTGGCTGACATCAACTCCGATCAGTCGCGCGAAATCGCCCACGGTCACATCGAGGGCTGTTGGTGGTTGCTGCGGCAGCGCAAAGCGCCGTGCGCGCTGGTGCACCATCACCTCGCCAAGGACGATCTCCTGCCCAGGTGCAAGTCCCACCGCCAGGGTACAGGGGCCTTCCGGTAACAGCGGATCGGTACGCGGCGCGTACTGCGCGATGTAGCGATGGCCCTCGGGCCACGTCGATGGCCCGGAAGGGGCTATTGGCAAGTCGCCCTCGACGCGTGCATCGTCCCCACACGCGAGCGACCAATGTACCATGTCTTGTGGATCGCCGGGCAGCCGTTCCCACGCCAGGCGGAAAGGCAACCGTTGCCCGGCCCACACCTCTGCCGGGATCACGCTCGCGCCAAGCAAACGCAATCCCGGTAAATCCGTTGCTGATGCGGGAAGTGCTGCTATCCCCGGAAGTTCCGTCGCCGGATAGCGCGGCGGGATCACTTCCACCTGGCCCAACTCGACCCGTGTGCCGCCAAACGTTCCATCGGGTAGATTCACTCCCACCCTTCCAGCACCGCCGGAGAGGCTCATCGTCAGCATGTAAATGCCTGGCGGCAGCGTGAGGTCAATGGGGACGTAAGCCGTCCCCTCGATGAACGCACCGGGTTCCCACGCCGTCGTGCGCCACGCGCGATCATCCACTAGAATATCGCCACCCTCCGCGTACACGATGTCGCTCTCAGGATCACGCAGCGTCAGGTAGACATCGAGCTGATTAAGCGGAGCCAGCGCCTGCCAGCGCACGCGCACAGCCAGCGCATCCGTGGCTTGCACTGTAGGCGCCCACGCCGCCGCAACCAAATCCAGTGTCCCGGCGAAACGCGCACGGAATGGGTCAGCGTCCGGTATCGCTGTGGGCATCATGCAGTGTACCACCGTGAGTCCGGCGACATCGTCAGCCGATTGGCACAGCGCCGCATCCAGGAGCGCTGCAAGTTGCGTCTCATTCAGTGCGTAGCAATCCGGGGCGTGGACCCAAAGAAAGTCGTCGCCAGGATCGAGG
>JBJYXQ010000039.1:0-1887 GCA_046260035.1 Anaerolineae bacterium | reverse complement strand
AAAAACGGGCCGAAGGTTTCCCCACGGCCCGCCCTGAAAGCTGATCGCTGATGGCTGAAAGCTAACAGCCAATCGCCTAAATCACGCCCAACTCTTTTCCCACCTTCTCAAAAACGGTCAATACCTTCTCCAACTGTTCGTCGGTGTGCGTCGCCATATAGCTGGTGCGCAGCAGGGTCATGTTCTGCGGCACGGCGGGTGGGAGAACGACATTGGTGTAAACGCCGTTTTCGAAAAGCGCCTTCCAGAACATCAATGCCTTGGTATCCTCGCCGATTACTACGGGGATGATCGGCGTCTCGGTGATCCCGATGTTGAAGCCCAACTCACGGTAGCGCTGGCGCATGAATGCACCGATCTCGTTCAAACGCTGGACGCGCTCCGGCTCCTCTTGCATGACTTCTAACGCCGCCATCGCCGCTGCCGCGTTGGCAGGGGGAATGCTGGCACTGAAGATGAGCGAGCGTGCATGGTGCTGGACATAATCGATCACGCAATCATCACCTGCAATGAAACCGCCGAGTGAGGCGAACGACTTGCTAAACGTCCCCATGATAAGGTCGATGTCCTCCGTCACACCGAACTCCGCAGCCGTACCGCGACCACCGCCGAGAACGCCAATCGAATGCGCGTCATCAACCATCAACCGCGTGCCATACTGCTTGCACAGCGCGATCAACTCCGGCAGTGGGGCAATGTCGCCGCCCATACTGTACACACCATCGACGATGAGCAATCGCCCGCCTCTTTCCGGCAGGGAAGTCAGCACGCGCTCCAGCCTCTCAAGGTCGTTATGCGGAAAACGCTTTATCGTTCCGAAGGAGAGCCGGCAACCGTCGACAATACTGGCATGGTCGTCCTTGTCGGTGATGGCGAAATCATCCCGCGCGACCAGCGACGAAATCGTGCCAACGTTGACCTGGTAACCGGTGCTGAAGACAAGCGCGCGTTCCTTGCCCACCCACTTGGCTAAACGTCGCTCCAACTCCAGGTGCATCTCCAACGTACCGTTGAGGAAACGCGAGCCGGTACAACTTGTGCCGTACGTCTTGATCGCGTCAAGCGCGGCCTGACGCACTTTGGGGTGCATTGTCAATCCCAGGTAGTTATTGGAACCGATCATAATGAGGCGACGATCCCCAATGCGTGCTTCAGAACCTTCATTGTTGGTCAAAGGGATAAAATAAGGATAAAGTCCAGATTCACGCACATCATTTGCTGCCGTATAAGCCCCGCACTTCTCGAAAATATCCATGCGTACAACCTCCTTTTGATAGGGTGGATAAATACCCTCTCATTCTAAGGGTTTAAAACCTTACTGTCAAGCACAATCACATCACCCGCGCTTCAAACAGCCCCACGACCTTGCGAATGTGGAATGCGCCATCCCCTGCGATACGAGCCGCGACTTCTGCGCGGAGAGCATCCAATTCGGACTCCGTCCACGCATGCGACATCAGCGTATTGGATGATTGAATGTAAGCGATCACCGGTTCAACGGCAGTGACCGCCAAACCAGTGGGATAGTTATGCCAGGCCACGTCTCTAAAGCCCGCCGCCTCCAACTGCCCCGCACCGTTTTCCATCAAGAAACCTTCTGCCACTGCCAGGGCGCGTGCGTAGCAGTTCGGGATATAGGGTTCCAACAATTGCCACAGCTCCATCATATGGCGCTCACCATTCGTTGCCGCGTAGAGCACGCCGCCTGGCTTGAGCACGCGGCGGATTTCGGCCAAGGCGCTTGGACGATCAGGAACGTGATAGAGCATGTGATTGGCAAACACAGCATCGAAGGTCTCTGCCTCGAAGGGCAAATCCCGCACATCAGCCTGCCGGAATATGAAGGGGCGTCCAATTTCGGCCAGATTGCGTTGCGTCGCCGCGAGC
>JBJYXQ010000038.1:10880-13751 GCA_046260035.1 Anaerolineae bacterium | reverse complement strand
TAAGGAGAAAGCACAATGTCCTATCGCAGTAAAGCTGTTTTACAACGTCCTGAATTCTCGCTGCACCGGTCCCTGTACAAATCGATGGGCTACAGCGATTACGATCTGGAACGCCCGCTCATCGGGATCGCCAACTC
Source organism: Anaerolineae bacterium (assembly GCA_046260035.1). Lineage (GTDB taxonomy): Bacteria > Chloroflexota > Anaerolineae > B4-G1 > SLSP01 > DSWT01. The sequence continues at coordinate 13,614 of JBJYXQ010000038.1, read as the reverse complement.
ATGGAACCGGGTGGTGCCGGGGCACTTCAACCTGAACCTGGTGTCGGAGTACGTCAAGCAGGGGATTTTCCAAACTGGCGGAACGCCAGTCGAGTTCGGCGTGATGGCGCCGTGCGACGGCATCGCGCAGGGCCACATCGGCATGCACTACATCCTCCCCAGCCGCGATTTGATCGCCAACGACGTGGAGATGATGGTGCAGGCGCACCAGTTCGACGCTGTGGTGCTGTTGTGTTCCTGTGACAAGATCGTGCCGGGGATGTTGATGGCGGCGGCGCGTCTGGACGTGCCCGCTATCGTCGTGGTCGGCGGGCCGATGGAGGGCGGCTGTACGTTCGACGAGCGTCCGGCGGATGCAACGTCACTCACCGAGGGATTGGGTATGCTCACGGCAGGGAAGATCGACGAAGCGCAGTACCACCAGTTGGAGGATTGTGCCACGCCGACCTGCGGTTCGTGCTCGTTTTTGGGGACGGCGAACACGATGTGCTGCATCGCCGAAGCGCTGGGGATGAGCCTGCCGGGCAGCGCGACGATCCCGGCGACGCACGCGGCGCGGCTGCGTTCGGCGCAGGCGGCGGGACGCCAGATCGTTGCTCTCGTGCAGCAGGGCATCACCGCGCGGATGATCATCAACCAGAAGGGCATCGAAAATGCCGTGCGTCTGGCGACCGCCATCGGCGGTTCGACCAACATGGCGCTGCATCTTCCGGCGATTGCCTACGAAGCGGATGTTGACTTGTCCATGGATCACTTCGAGGAGCTAGCGCGTTCCACGCCGCACATCGCCAAGATGAACCCGGCGGCCCCGCTCAATGTCCCCGATTTCCACGCGGCGGGTGGTGTCCCGGCAGTGATGAAGGAGCTATTGCCCCTGCTGCATGGTGACGCATTGACCGTCAGCGGTAAAACGGTGGCGGAGAACGTCGCCGGCGCCGTGACACGCGATTCGCGCATCATCAAGCCGTTCGACGCGCCGTGGGGCATAGGCGGCGTTGCCGTTTTGCGGGGCAACCTCGCGCCGAATACCGCTATCACCAAACCGGCAGCGATCAAACCGGAGATGCATACGTTCACGGGGAAAGCGCGCTGCTTCGATTCTGAGGAGGCGGCGAACCACGCTATCCTCGACGGCAAGGTGCAGCCGGGGGAGGTCGTCGTCATCCGTTACGAGGGGCCGAAGGGCGGGCCGGGGATGCGCGAGATGTACATCGCGATGAAGCTGCTTTATGGGCGCGGTTTGGCGCTCACAACGGCGGTGGTGACCGACGGACGGTTCTCCGGGACGAACAACGGTTGTTTTGTGGGCCACGTCTCGCCGGAAGCCGCCGAGGGTGGGCCGCTCGCAGTGGTCGAGGATGGGGACACGATCACGATCGACATCCCCAACCGGGGGCTGCATCTGCATGTCACCGACGAGGAGATCGCGGCGCGGTTGGCGAAGTGGCAGCGCCCGGAGCCGAAGATCAAGCGGGGCTATCTGGCGCTTTACTCGCGCCTGGCGGAGTCAGCAGACAAAGGGGCGATCATCCGCCATAAAGCATAATGACCAGGGGCTTATGAGACTGGAATATTCAGATCGCCAATCAGCACTGGGCGAGGCCCCCCCTTAATCCCCCCGGTGGGGGGGAGACTTCGCAATTCTCGCCCACCGAGGAAGCGGTAGACTTCAGGTTCTCCCCCCGATGGGGGGAGCTAGAGGGGGGAAATACCTGCTCAACAAATGACCCTATCTCTTGCCGAACTTTGCAAACTTCATTAGCCTAAAACCAGTCGGATCAGCAGCTCGTTCAGCAGGTAGGCGACGACGAAAACGGCGATTGGTATCCAGACTGTCTTCAGAAAGCTGATGCTAGTGTAGTAAAGGTCGTTCTTCCACAGCCAGCGTTTTAGGCTGTTTTGGGCGATATCATGGGGGATGCCGCGCCCCTGTGCTCGAGCGACACGCCCTTTATTGACACCTTCTGTGTAAAGTGGTTGGATTGCCAGAATATAGATCGCGAAAGCAATGCCCAATACGATCAAGGTAACGATCTCGGCGAGTCGAACTTCTCTTTGACTGCAACGCACGAACGAGCACAGCGCGCGGACGGTTGTGCGTGTTTGCTGGATAGCGTAGAAAGTCACCAGACCGGAGATAACCACGCCAACCAGTGCGATCATATAATGAATACGATCTTTGATGGTGAGTTTGGGTAGCAGTTCCATGATTTTATTGCTCCTTGCTGATTTGCGTCTATTATCATGTAATCTGGCATGAAAGCAAACGGGATTAACTGCGATAATCCTAGGAGAATTGTGAGGGAGATTGATGAAACAGGAAACGATCTATAGTGCGACCGGGCGTTCGCTCGACGCTTTGAATATGGAAGCTGTCCTTAAGGGGAAGCTGACCACGGACGATTTCCGCATTAGCGCGGAGACATTGCGTGCGCAGGCCGATGCAGCCGAGACCGCGGGTTACGATCCTCTGGCGGAAAACTTCCGTCGTGCCGCTGAATTGACGGGCATTTCCAACGAGGAAGTGCTGGCGATGTATGATCTTCTTCGTCCCGGACGCACCACGCACGCACAACTGATCGCGTTGGCGGAACGTCTTGATCGGGAGTTCGACGCGCCCTTGACTGCCGCTCTCGTGCGTGAAGCGGCTGACGTCTACCTGGCGCGCGGCCTCGTCAAAGAGGCATGAGGTAGGAAGCAAGATGCAGGTGTGCTTGGGTGCCCCCCTTTTAAT
>JBJYXQ010000038.1:0-10780 GCA_046260035.1 Anaerolineae bacterium | reverse complement strand
GGGGAGAGTTAGAGGGAAGAATGCCTGCTACACCGCATGTTTCATCACGCATCCAGTGCACGCCGGACGACCCACGCGAGACTGTCGGCTTCGAACGGCTTGCGAATGACCTCGAGGAACCCGGCTGCCCGCAGGCTCTCTGTGCTTTCTTCGGTCGTGTAGCCGGTCATCACCAGCACCTTCTGGCCTGGATCGTTATCATGCAACGCCTGCACCAGGGCTTTGCCGCCCATTTCTGGCATCACCAGGTCGGTGACAATCAGTGCAATGTGCTCTTCGGTCTGGTAGATTGCTAGCGCTTCAAGTCCATTTGCTGCTGTGAGGACGCGATAGCCCAAAGCTGTCAATAGATTCTGCCCAGCTTCTCGCAGACGTGTGTTATCTTCCACCAGCAGGAGCGTTTCTCCATGCCCTGTCGGTGCAGATACTGTGTCCTCAACGTCGTCCTCGGTTCCCAGGGTTGATGCCGGCAGGTAAATGCGAAAGGTAACGCCTTGCCCCACAGCGGTTTCCACATCGATGTGACCCGCATGTAGTTGAATGATGCCATATACCTGGGCCAGGCCCAAGCCGGTTCCTTGCCCCTCTTCTTTGGTCGTGAAAAACGGTTCGAACAGATGCGCGTACGCCTCTTCGGTCATTCCTATGCCGGTGTCCGTGACGCTAAGACAAATCCAGGCTGGCGGAGCAAGAGCTTCTACCATGGCCGGCAGGGGCGGTGCAGTGCCTGGCTCAACTGTGATCCTCGTTACTCCGATGCGCAACGTGCCGCCGTCTGGCATCGCGTCTTTGGCATTGAGTGCCAGGTTTGTTAACACCTGTTGCAAACGACCAGCGTCGCCTTCTATAATGCACGGGCCTGAACCTATGTCTAGCACAATGTGTATGTTTTCTGGAAGTGTGCGCTGCAAGACGGCGACCACGTTCCCGACAAAGCCGACTATGTCCAGGGGACGGCGCTCAATTTCGGTGCGGCGACTGAAATCGAGGATCTGCTTGACCAGGTCGGTGGCTCTGTGCGCTTCCCCGACGATAGTCTCCAGATAGTTCGCTGCCGTTGGTGAAAGGTCTGGTCTGCGGCGTCCTAATTGCGCGTAGAGGATGATCGTCGTAAGCAGATTGCGGAAATCGTGGGCAATGCCGGCTGCGAGTTGCCCGACGGCCGCCAACTGCTCTTGCCGCCGCAAGCGCTCTTCGATTTCTTTGTTCTCGGTGATATCGCGTGCGATGCTAAAAACAGTTTGGTCATTCAGAGGGACGATATCCAGCAGTGCCGTCCGGCTGGCGCCATCAGGGCGCACATAATGGACTTCCCCCATTTCCAGGTTGTGATTGGCCATCTGAATCTGCGCAAGACGTTCCTCAGCGCCTTCGGGGGCAACAGCCAGCGCGGTTAGCTCTTGCAGTTCGGTCATTGAGCGTCCTGTGAGTTTTGCTGCCGCCTCGTTTGCCTCTTGATACTGTCCCGTGAATCTGTCTACCAGGAAGATGGCATCGTTAGAGCGCTCAAATAATCTCCGGTACCTTTCCTCGCTCTCACGCAGTGCACTCTCCGCGCGTTCGCGCTCGGTGAGTTCTTGCATGATGGCATTATATAATCGGGCGTTTTCCAACGCAACGGCGGCATGGTTGGCAAAGGCGCGTAGGATATTGGCATGCAATGTCGTGAAAAAGCCCGGCGTCGCGCTGTCCGCGCTCAAAAACCCGATCACGATATCACGTATGCGGATGGGGGCGCCTACGTACGCGCGCAGCCAAGCCTCCTCCGGTGCGTGCACCCATCCTGGATAAGTCGCGGTATCAGCAATGACAACTGGTTCGCCGCTCTCCGCCATATGCACCAGGTTAGGCACCTGGTCGAGATCGTACACCAGGGAATCGATAAATTCTTCTATTCCAAAGCGTTCGTAGCCGCGCCAGCGAGCCACACGGACCTGGCGATCCGGTTCGATAAGCATAATGTTGGTGGCATCGTTAGGGATAACGCGACTGACCTGTTCCAGGAGATGGTCTAGTACCTCATCCGGGTCTAGCGTGCGGCTGACCGCCGCTGCAGCATCGGCCAAAGCGCTGAAAAGATCGCGCTCTCGCTGCAAGGCTTGCTGGGCACGCACGCGTTCGCTGATGTCGCGGACAATGGATAAGGCAAGGTTGCCTTCACTGGTCGCCAAGCTGACCGCCGTCACTTCAACCGGCACCAGCGTGCCGTCCTTGTGTAGATCCAGTGTTTCGAAGGGCTGACCGTTGTATTTAGTCAACTCTTCTTTGATAATGCTGCCTAATTGCCCGCGTCGCTCGGGAGCTTGTATATCGGCGATGGTCATATGCAGCAATTCCTCACGTGTATATCCCAGCAGCTCACAAGCACGGTGGTTGACATCGAGGATACGATCTTCGTTATTCTCGATAAAGATGGCATCACCGGCGTATTCGAACAAGGTGCGGAAGTAGGCTTCGCGCTCGCGCAAAGCGGCTTGAGCTTGCACGCGTTCGGCATTGGCGAGCGCCTGGGCCATTTGGTCGGCAATCTGCCCGGCGAAAACGATCTCATCCGGTTGCCAATCGTGTGGTTCGCCCACGTACTCGTGGCATATAACGCCAACGACCTGGCCGTGAAGCCGTAGTGTTGCGTCGAGCATGGACGTGATGTTGTTGGGAGCCAGATATGTCTCAAAGAGTTCATTCATATGGGGATCAGTGCGCACGTCGCGCGCGGCGATGGCGCGTCCCTCTTTCAGCGCGGCGAAATAGGCCGGAAAATCGGCAACGGTCAGTACTTGGCCGGAGTGGTGTGCATCCTGGTTACGAAGATACATAGTGTGACAATGTATCTCTGTTCCTTCATCGTCGAATAGCCATAGACTCACGCGTGCTACGTCTAGCACCTCGGCTACAGTTTCGGTCAATATTCGTGCGGCTGCATCTACGTCGCCAGTGATAAACGCCGAGTGCAGGGACAGGGCGCCCACGGCGGTTTGCTGTCGCTGCACGCGTTCAAGGAGCTGCCGTTGCGCTTGCTCAGCCTGCTTGTGTTCGGTGATGTCCACGACCAACCCCCGCAAGCCAGTGATCTGTCCCTCGAAGATGATAGGTGAAGTGTAGATGAGGACGGGAAACGTGCTGCCATCTTTGCGCAGCGCGCAGTATTCGTGCCCCCCTTCTGCTGCCGATCCAGTGAGGGCTTCTTGAAAAGTATGCACGGCGCGTTCGTGTTCTTCTGGGGCTAGCATTTGGAATATGGTAAGCCCCTGTTCCAGGTCTTGTGATGTATAACCGAACATTTCAAAAGCCATGCGGTTGACATAGAGCAGGTTGCCATGGATGTCGGTTTCACTGACCACCTGGGGGAGCAAGTCGGCCAGTTCGTGGAAGCGTTCCTCACTCTCACGCAGGGCTTGTTCCATACGCTTGCGCCCGCTGATATCGCGTAGGATGCCTTGGGTGGCCAATCCATCGCGGTAAGCGATATATGAAACGGAGACCTCAACCTCGATTTCTTGTCCGGCGCGGGTAAGGGCGGTGAATTCGTAGCGGAGAGGCAATGCTTCTCCGGCCTTCAACTTTCTCTGTCGCTCAGCAACCAGCAGACGGCTTTGGGGCGCAACCAGGGTCGTAAAATCAAAGTCCGGGGCGCGGACTTCCTCCGCTGTGATCCCAAACAACGCTTCAAAGCGCGGGTTGATCATCTCAAATTGGTTACCGTAGAGGATGTAGATGGCGTCATTGGAGTTCTCGATGAGGGAGCGATACTTTTCTTCGCTGGTGCGTAGTGCTTCTTCAGCTTGCTTGCGCTCGGTAATGTCCACATACGCGCCGACTAGTCCGGCGATTTGACCGGTTTCATCGTAGAAGGCGCCTTTGACGAAGATCACATTGTGGTCTACACTGTTTTTGTCGCGTATAACATACTCGTAGACCTGACGTTCGGGGTGTTGCAGGATTTCACTGTCTTTTTGGTGGTAGAACTCGGCGTGTTCATTGGACCATAGGTCATAAGCGGTTTTGCCTTTTATCTCTGTTGCGCTCACGCCCGTTTGTTCGGTAAAGGCATTGTTGCAACCTAGGTAACGTCCCTCTACATCTTTGAAAAAGACCGGTGTTGGTATGGCGGCGAGTAGTCCTTCAGTGAAGCGAAGTTGTCGTCCCAGGTCGGCGTGCGCATCGGCGAGTTGTGCTTCCAGCTCAGTTATACGTTGCTGTAGCGCTTCGCGTTCTACCAACCACTGTGCTTTTGTGGTGGCTTCTGTTATCTCTTTGTTCATGTTCGGTTCCCTCCCTCGGGCAGACCGGGTCGTAACCATAGTGTGAAAGTGCTTCCTTGCCCTACCGTACTTTCGACGGTGATATGCCCGCCGTGTGCTTCCGCAATCTTCTGAGCGATGCTTAGCCCCAACCCTGTACCGACCGTGTGCCCCGATTCGGCTAGACTCCCCCGGAAGAAACGCTCAAACACCCGAGGTAGTTCTTCTGCCGCAAGGCCGGGGCCAGTGTCCTGCACTGCGACGGTGACCCAATCGTCTCCATCGGCAGCAGCGGTCTGGGCCGTGATCGTGATGTGCCCGCCGGCGGGCGTAAACGCAACCGCGTTTTCTACCATCTCACTGAGTGCCTGAGCCAGCCGCGCTGTATCACCTTTAATGGACGGCAAAGCGGGAGCTATAGACGAAGCCTTCAATGTCAAACCTGCATCAGAGGCGCGATCCTGATGCCGCTGGATGATATCCTCAATGACCCCCGGAATAGAAATCGATTCCCAGGTGGTGATTCCCTTGCCGCTATCCAAGGCCGAAATTACCAATGTATCCTCAATCAACTGGATGAGCCAGTTGATGCGCGCTTCCATCATTTGTAACTGCTGCTTTTGTTTCTCCGATTGGGCAGCGCGCTTCATCAGGTAAACGCTGAGCTTGAGCGTCGTAACTGGTGTGCGGAATTGATGGGAGACGTTGGTGATAAACTGGTTGCGCGCGCGTTCCAGGTCTTTGGCCTGGCTGATGTCCCGGTGGGTGAAAACATAGCCCGTGACTAACTCGGCCTCGTCATGAACCGGCGTGATGGTCAAGGCGGCATCGTACGTCCGTCCGTCTTTTCGCTGGCCAAACAGTTCTCCTTGCCAGAACTTTCCCTGCGTCAGGGTTGGCATAATGGAGGGTAAGAGTGCTTCAAAATTTCCTAAGATACCCAATGAACACACGGTCTTCCCCAGCATATCCGTTGAAGTATACCCGGTTTGCTCCGTAAAAGCCGGGTTGACGTACAGAATGCGCCGCTCAGGATCGGTCATGAAAATCGCATCATCGACACTGCGCAAGATGGCATCCAATTGCGCGTATTGTGCTTGCAGTTCGGCAGTGCGCGCGCGCACCCGCTCTTCCAACTGTCCGGCATACGCCTGCAGTTCCTGATACAGGCGTGCCCTGGCGACTGCCAGGGAGATCTGTTTGGCGGTCTGTTCGCCGCGTTGAATTTCTTCCTCGGTAAACTGGTGTGGGGTGTTGAAAGCGACCAGTGCGGCGCCCAATTTTCGTTCCCCGACGACAAGGGGCAGCGCTAGCAACGAACGCGTGGGGTATTTGGCAGCAATGGATGGGCTAAGATATGGCGTGTTCATCACATCTTCGGCCACCAGTGGGCGTCCGGCACGGAGAACCGATTCGGTCATTGTTACCTCGTCAGAGCCGGAGCGCCGGCTTGGATAGGTTTCCCGCATAGGGCCATACGCCGCAGTTGGTAGTGTGGCCTCGGCTTGCTCATCCCACAAGGTTAGATAGCAGCCATCGGCGTCAAATAACTCTCCTGTCCGGTCGGCCAGGATTTGTAGCATTGCCGGCAAGTCGGGCGAGCCGAGTGCTGTATTGGTGATATCGCCGAGGGTGGAGAGGAAACGTTCTCGGTCTTGAAGTGCCAACACGGTTTGTTCCAGAAGTCCCTGATTCTCGTGCAGTTCCACCGTCCGTGCGGCGACTAGTTCTTCCAAATGAGCGCGGTGGCGTTCAAGCTCTGCTTCTATCTGCTTACGCGCTGTGATATCTTGCCCGATCCCCAGAATGGCAGTTACATCTCCTCCTGCATCTCGGAGGGCGGTCACGTTCCAGTTGATCAGGACGCGTTGCCCATCCTTCTTCAGCAGATACTGCTCGAACCCCTCGACCTGGAAGTTGGGGTCGGTCATCAGCCGGGCCCTTAGTGGTCGCGCTTTCTGGAGTTCAGACTCTTCATACAAAGGGCGGATGCGCTGGCCGAGCAACTCTTCGGCCTGGTACTCCAATGTCTGGCAAGCGTAAGGATTGATGTAAACAACCAAGCCTTCCGGGTTGTGGGCGAGGATCAGCACGTTAGCGGTGTTAAGGATGGCCCTGAACCTGGATTCCGATTCGCGCAGCGCTTCTTGAACTTGTTCGCGCTCGACGATCTCGCGTCGTAGTTCGGCGGTACGCGCCTGGACCATTTCCTTCAAATGCCGCTCACGCTCGCGTACTTGCGCATAGAGACGTGCTCGCTCAATTGCGATGCTGATGTGTTCGCTAAGGGCAATCAGCAGCGCCAGATCCGCTTCAGTGAGCGCCGTTGGATCGTTGCTTTCAACATTCAGTATGCCCACAACCTGATCTTGATCGATGAGTGGCACACATACTTCCGAGGCTGTGTTTGGCACGGCTTCAATAAATGCGGGATCTGTGTGCGCATCCTGGAGCAGGATTGGTTCGCCGGTGCGTGCGACCCGGCCGCTGACGCCTTTGCTAACGGGTATCCGTTCAAAGACCTGGTCGTATCCGACTTGATGTTGCAGTACCAGGTCGTCATCCTGGCGCAAAAAGAGGCTGACCAGCGTATAGCCAAAGGTTTCGGCAATGGCCTCAACGACATCGTGAAAGATGGTTGACAAGTCTAGCTTTCGAGCCAGGGTGGTGCGTACCTGGTTTAGCAAGGACAGTTCGTGCATTTGCCGTTGTGCGGTTGCGTAGAGTTCACGATACTGCCGTTCGCTTTCTCGTAAAGCCTTCTCCACCTGCTTGCGCTCAGTCACGTCAATCATCACTGTCAGAAAGTAATCACGTCCCTGACTGTTGATGATCTCACCCCAGAACAGTCCATCTCGGACTGTGCCATCTTTGCATCGAATTTGGGTTTCGACATTGGCGATGTGCCCTTGCAGCAGCAGTTGTTGGGCTGCTTTTCGTTGTTCCTCCGTGTGCACAAAAAGGCCCAATTCTGCGGCGGTCCGGCCGATAACTTCCTCACGGGTATAGCCAGTAGCGTCGAGGAAAGCGTTGTTGACATCGAAGAATCGCCGATCGGGGAGTACAGAGAGTGCCATCAGTGTGGGGTTGTTGCGGAATAGGCGCTCGAAACGCTGCTGCGCCTCTTGTTCAGCGCTCAGGTTCTTGACGATGCCAAAGATGCAATCCGCGCCGTCCCAGCGTCCCATCCACACACGTGTTTCGACAGGCACCAGCGTTCCATCCCGGTGCGCCAGTGGCAGCGGACACACCTCACGTTCGCCCTGAAACATGGCAGTCAAAATCTCCGTGGCTTCGGCGCGTTTATCTCCCGGATGCAAATCCAGGATGTGCATATCCACCAGTTCTTCGGTGCTGTATCCTAGTGTCTTGGAAACGGCGGAATTGGTGAACAAAATGTGTCCATCTGGGGCGCCGACTATGATCATGTCGGTTATTGTCTCAAAGAAAGCGCGAAAGTTCGTCTCGCTCTCGCGCAATGACTGTTCGACCTGCTTGCGCGCGGTGATATCGCGCAGCACAATCAGACGTCCGCTGACTCGTTTCTGTCGGTTATATAATGCTGAAATGTTCAGTTCAAACCAGCGGTTGGGATTCACAGTAATCTCAGTTTGCACTTGGTGTTGATCTTGGTAGTGTTCTTCGAGGTCGCTCCATCTTGCCAGGACATCAGCAATGGGTTGTCCCACGACCTGGGCTGCTTCTCGGTCTAATAGACGACAGGCCACCGGATTGATATCAACCAACCGGTCTTGTTCGTCCAGAACTAGCACGCCGTCGGGCATGTTCTCAATCAAGGTGTCGCGCGCCACCGGCACAATGTCAAACATACGTAGGCGGAAAAGACCATACGCTAACATCAGACCACTGAGGGCAAATCCAATAGGACCTTTATCCAATTCTGGTAGGGGATTTAGCCGCAATAAGTACCAGAGGTTCCCGATCCAGGGTAGAAATGCTCCCAGAAGCAGGGCCCATATTTGACGACGATAGAGTTGCGTCGAATGCAGTATGGTACGGACTAACAAAATCGTGCCAGCGAGCATCGAAATGTAGATGTAGACGGCATTGATCCAAAACCCAATGCCGTGCTCGTAAACCAACAATGCGCCGGGGGCGTCAGATACGGGTGTGACACGCGTCCAGATCAGGCTGTGATACTGATTGGTGGCGACCAGCACCATAATGGCAAGTGGTATAAGCCAAAGTAGGAAAATGTGCCAACGGGTCCAATGTCGTAATTGTCGACTGTAGCTCAGTGCCAACAGCACCCACAGCGGCCCCACGTTGACAATGCCGATATAGGAGATTTGTGACCACAAAACCTTAGTCTGCACGTCCCAAGGCATTGATTCGACAGCGCCGCTTAATGACCACACGGAGACGGCGATCATCAACAAGATAAAGTAGATAGCGCCATGTGCACGCCGGTGCGACCAAGCGAAAAACGCAAGTGATAGGGAGAGTACCCCTGCTAGCCCCGCAAGCACAGTATATTGCCAGTTCATCATCTCTCCTTTTCAGGTATGCCTAAGTGGCTTGTCGCGATCAGATTACTGATCAGGTCATGAAAAACTAAAGTGACCGTGGTGTCTTGTGGGCGTATGAAGATTTGGCAAAATACGACCGGATCAGTCAATTGCTCGTTGTTATGTGTGTGCCTCCGATTGATATTATCACGTGCAGCAGTGGTTATCGCAGGTCACGGTCTCAAATGACGAGTTTTGCTAGTGCCGCGCGGACGGGCGGGAAGTCTGCCAATGCGCCAGGCTGCACTGCACCCCACACCGTACACAGATGTCCCAACATCCGCTCGCCACGATGCTGCTGTGCATAACCGATCAGGCGCTCCGTAGCCTCGACATTGCGCCAACCACCGGGCAGCACACGGAAGCCTTTTTCCAGGAACAGCGGGATGGAGGGGTAATCGTCGCATAGCTCGTAGTGCCAATCGCAGATGATGATATCGGTTGGGATCCTATCGATGGCGGGATGCGTGCCGTTCGCAGCGGCTTCCCACACGCCATAGCCAGTGGCTTCGGCATCCAACAGCCGGTCGCTCCACATCAGCATTTCGACGCCACGTTTGCCGACGAGATGCGCGTGATAGTCGTTGACTGCCTGCGCGAACAGGTGCGCCGGATCGTGGCCTTTGCAGCGCGGGCAGTGCTCCGAGGCGATGAGGAAGACTTCATCCATGCCCACGTGGAGTGCATCAGCTTCGAAGACGTCGATCAATTCGTCGAACAGGTCGAAGATGATGGGATTGACCTCGGGGTGCTGCGGGCACCAACTGCGGCAGTAGATGTCGGTATTGTTGGGGAACTGGCCCGGCGTTTCGTCGAAGTGCGGATACTGTATCAGCAGTGGGAAGGTGTTGGTGCTCCATGATTGGTGGCCCAAACATTGGAACTGCGGGATCAGCCGGACGTTGTGCTCGCGGCATACCTTAACCAGTGTGCGCACGTAATCTTCCGTGATAGGATTGTCGGTGCGCAGTTCCGGGTGAGAGACGTAGGCGTAGCTGTAGTTGATTTCCGTCATAAGCACGTTGATGCCTATTCCTGCCAAAGTTGGGACTTCGCCTGCTAGCGCCTCCATCTGCGCGTTGCTGCCGACGATCAAATGGATACCGCGCCAGGGAATAGCCGTTTGTGGTGTCACGTTCATGGTGTTTTCCTCCTGCACTCAGATACTCAACGATTTTATCGGATTGAATAGAATGAGTATAGCGCCAAGTTAGGCAGGGTCAACGCTGGGAGCAGGGAATAAAAACGGCCCGCCGTGTGAAGCGGGCCGCTCGCAATACCCCTGCCGCGACTTGAACGCGGGCCACCGGCTTCGGAGGCCGATGCTCTATCCAACTGAGCTACAGGGGCTGGGTAACTACGACGGATTCTACCATAAAATCCCAAACTCTCAAACCTCAATTCAAAATCCAAAATCCTCAATCCCTCATTCTGTTGTATAATGTCTGTGTGGCGCTCGACTATGACGCTATCCGAAAATCGTGCTTGCGAGCGTTTCTGCGGCGTCAAAGGCGAATTTTCGAATAGGTTCTATATGAATAAAGACGACTCGACTGAGGACTACCCGACCATATCCGGAGGAGGTGCGAACGTGCGAACGCGATGGAGTCTGCTCTTGTTGGCGGTTATTTTGATCCTGGCAGGCTGTGCGAGAACCGCCGCGCCTTTTACCGATGACTTCTCCGATCCGGCGAGTGGATGGGGAGCGGCCTCGCATGAAACGTATGTGCGCGGCTACCAGCAGGGACGCTATCTGATGCAGATCGATGCATCGCAGTGGTTCGTCTGGGCTGCGTCTGGCCGTACATACCAGGACGTGACAGTGGATGTCAAAGTGCGTTCTGAGGGCGTGGCAGACAATCACTACGGCGTTTTTTGCCGTTACACCGAGGGGGAGTTCTACTACTTCGCCATCAGCACCGATGGGTACTATGCCATTTTCCGCCGCGACGCCGAAGGAGAGCTGCAACCGTTGACTGGGGACGGGATGTTACGCTCATCATTGATCCG
>JBJYXQ010000037.1:2117-4437 GCA_046260035.1 Anaerolineae bacterium | reverse complement strand
ACGCCTGTCAGCCGCAGGTCACCGAGTATGGCGTCGGTTACGCGTGGAATGCCGAAACAGGCGGCCTCGGATTGTTCGGGGTTGGGCGCAGCCATCATCGGCAGCAGTGTTCCGGTCAGTGGAAAGCGCGCTTCCAGCCCGGCAAAGCGCTCCGCTTCCAGACGGGGCAGCACCTCGCCGCTGTCGGGATTGAAGAAGCTCGCCCCGATCTCGTAACCGTCTACGGGTGGGATGCCCACGGGCGGGGTGAGCGCGTACTGGTCGAAGACGAGGTCCCCCACCGTCCATTGCTCCGGCGGATAGTGGAAGGCGGTCACGCGTGCCCATTCGCCAGTCTCTGGGTGCAGCAGGCGCACCACCGGCTGGAGCGTCGTGTACGGCGCGTTGACCCCCCACGTGATGATGATAGGGCACGGTTCGGTGACACGGCACGCGCCCACAGGCTGCGCGTCGTGCAGAAAGATCACGTGTGCGAAGTCAGCGATCGAATCGACGGCGGATTCCGAGCCAGACGTTGCTGCGCGCAGTGCGGTGATATTGCTCTCGCTAAGATGTCGCACCCACAGGGCTGGTTTGCCACTAGGGTCGTTTAAAGCGGTGGTGCGCCATTTTTCGGTGATCGTCTCGGGCCAGTATGCTGGCGGGGTGAGCGAGCGTGGCCATAGATAGAGCGCATCCCCGGATGGCGGGAGTACAAGCGTTGCGCCGCCGGTGAGCCATTTGGCTTGGTAATATTTTTGTGCCAGCGCCGCGACCGTCGGATGGCGGTAATGTTCGCTGGCAATATAGGCCGTGGTGTGCGTGAGATCCGTTGCGTCCAGCGCTTCTGCTGCCAGTACCATCTCGCCATCGGCGGCGTAAAACAGATCACTGGATGTAGCCCATTGGCGATAGGCGTGAGCGGTTGCCGATCCACCAAGTGCTAAAAGAAGCAAGAGGCAGGAAACAAGAGGCAGGAAGCGGGTTTTTATATCTGTGCGTTGAGCTCGCAGATAGCCTGTGAGCGCGGTGATGAGTGTAACAACGCCATACGCCGGAAGAATGTCAATGAAGGGGAACAGACCGACCAGCCGCAGGTTACTCGGCGTGATCTCTGAGGTCGCCAGCGCGCTGGGGAGCAGCATGGTCGCCAGTACCGCGATGATGAAAAGCCGCGCGACGCTGTCCAGGGCGTTTTTCCGCGATGCGAACGAGATGCCCGCCAGCCCGATCAAGGCTAACACTGCCGAGATGGCGTCCAGCACCGGTTTACCGGGAACGTTGAAGCGGATGTAGGGATCGCCGCCACCGGGCCAGGCCAGCGCGCGGACGCAGAGCCACAACCCGCGCAGCGCATCGCGCCACGTCGCGGCGGCAACCTGGGTGATGCGTGTGGTGAAGGCATCGAGATTGCGCAGAAAGTATAAGCCCAGCGGGGCAAAGACGACTATCGCAGCCAGCAACACCAGTCCCAATTGGCCCACCCGCCGTAAGCGCTCTTCCTGCCGCGTGCGGATGAGGAGCCAGCCGAAGGCCACCGTTAACGGGATAGGGAACAAGCGCGCCGCCAGGTAGGTGTACCCGGTGAGGCCGAGGCACGTGCCGCCCGCGGTGAGCCAGCCGATCTTTCCGTTGCGTAGGCCGCGCCAGAGTGTGGCGACCGTCAACGCCTGGAGCAGCGGCTGTGAGATGGCGCGGAAGCCATAACGGCTCAGAAGCACGTGCGGGAAAGCAACGGCAACCCATCCGGACGCCAGTAGCGCGATCGACCGCGAGTGCTTTGTGGAGCCGAGTAGCGCGCGAGTGGCGGCATAGGTCGCCGCAACGGTGAGGATACCCAGCATCGCGGCGTTCAGTCGCAGGCCCCACGGTGCGCTACCGGTCACCCATACCCAAAACGCACCGGTGTAGAAAAAGAGCACTTCCTTGCCGGTGTAGGCGCGAATGAACACAGGGCGATAATCGCCAACAGCGATCTGCCGCGTGAGGACGACGTTGGCAGCTTCGTCATAGTGCAAGCCTACGGGCATATCCGGCAGCGCGCCCAGGCGCAGCGCAGCCGCGACCAGGAGCACGAGCGTCATACCGAAAACATAGGAACGTTTCATCAAAGGTTGATTATACTGTAGTGCGGAGACTTTTGTAGTCTCAGTTTGATGGTATGGTATAATCTCCTGTGATAGGAATCCTTGCAAAGATGCAGGCAAATCTAGACGAAGGACTTGCCGGACAATGATCCAACATTTTAAAGAACTGTGGGCGTATCGCGACCTGGTCTACAATCTTGTGGTACGCGATCTCAAGGTGCGTTACAAAAACTCGCTGCTCGGTGTCTTGTGGT
>JBJYXQ010000037.1:0-2017 GCA_046260035.1 Anaerolineae bacterium | reverse complement strand
GTGGTACGCGATCTCAAGGTGCGTTACAAAAACTCGCTGCTCGGTGTCTTGTGGTCGTGGCTGAACCCACTGCTCATGATGCTGATCTTCACCTTTGTGTTTGGCTATATGTGGCGGAACCGGGCCATCGACAATCCGCACATCCTTTTCTTGAGCGCGCTGCTGCCGTGGAACTTCTTTACTGGCTCGGTGATGGGAGGGATTCCAAGCATCGTGGGGAATAGCCACCTGGTGAAGAAGGTCTACTTTCCCAGGGAGGCGTTGCCTATCGCGGTCGTGCTCTCCAATCTGGTCAATTTTTTGATCTCGTTGCCGGTGCTGCTGCTGTTGATCGTGGTTTCAGGCGTCCCGCTAACGGGGTGGCTGTTATTTCTACCTATCCCCATCCTGATTCAGGTGACGTTTGCACTTGGCATTGTGCTGTTCCTTTCGACACTGGAAGTCTTCTACCGGGACACGCATATGATGATGAACGTGGGCATGCAGGCGTGGTTTTTCTTGACGCCGATTGTGTACACTTTCCGTGATCTACCGGAGAAATTCACGCTGTTAGGCATCACCTTCAATCCGCAGGTGTGGCTGTTCCGGCTCAATCCGATGGCATCGATCATTAACACATATCAGGACATTCTGTACAACGGCACACTTACACGGCTAGACTTTCTACTGCGCACTGCGGTGACGGCGTTCATCATCCTGATTTTTGGATATTGGTTTTTCTTGAAGTTTAGTCGCCGCTTTGGTGAGGTGGCGTAAAGCGCAGGAGGGGGTGCAATATGGAAGATGCATTTGATCTCTGGGAAACTCCCAAAGCTAAAGAAATGTATATGCTTGCCGGCTGGCAGCAATGGGCCGATGCCGGGTCGATTTCTTCGGGCCTGCCACAGTATCTGATCGAGAAGTTGGAAGCACGGCGCATCGGTGAGTTGGATTCGGAAGAC
Source organism: Anaerolineae bacterium (assembly GCA_046260035.1). Classification (GTDB taxonomy): domain Bacteria; phylum Chloroflexota; class Anaerolineae; order B4-G1; family SLSP01; genus DSWT01. The sequence goes on along the minus strand of JBJYXQ010000037.1, from coordinate 1,076 downwards.
TACTATCTGTTCCAGATCCCCGGCACGCACCACTTCTTGCGACCGCAGATCAAACTTGAAGAGGGATATCGCCAAGCGATGTCCACACGTGACAACGAGTTCTTCTATTCGGGTGATGAGGAAAAGGGACTGGTCATCTTCTTGGGAGAGGAGCCGCATCTGCGCGCTGAGCGTTATGCCGCTGCGTTCTTCGACGTCGTAGAGGCCCTGAATGTCAAACGGGTGGTGGCTGTCGGTGGTGTGTACGGGGCTGTGCCGTACGACAAGGACCGGGAGGTCTCGTGCATCTACAGCCTCAAGGAAATGCAGGATGAACTGACGCGCTATGCCGTCCGCTTCTCTGACTACGAGGGCGGCACGACCATCGGCACGTATATGGCGGATCAGGCAGAGCAGCGAGGCGTTGAGTTTGTCGTCTTCTATGGCTTTGTGCCGGCTTACGATTTCTCGCAGATTTCCGAGACGGTGCACGGCTTCAGCATCGAGAACGATTTCAAGGCCTGGTACGATTTGCTCAAGCGCGTCAATCACATGTTCAATCTCACCCTGGATTTGACCGAGTTGGAATCCGAGAGTGAACGCCTCTTTACCTCCATCGAAGCCGAGATCGACCGGCTGGAGAGCGAAACGCCGGAGCTGCGTATCCGCGACTACATCGATAGCCTGTCGGAAGACTTCACGGAGAAGCGCTTCGTCCCGCTTGGCGATATGTGGACGCGAGGCCTGCGTGACCTGCTCGATGACGATGGAGGCCAGCAGGTTTGACAATCCCTTCAGTTGTGGTAAACTCCCTGCGTCGTGGAAGCCGCGCGTTTGTTGCGGGGCTGTAGCTCAGTTGGGAGAGCGCTACAATCGCACTGTAGAGGTCAGGGGTTCGAATCCCCTCAGCTCCATAGAGGTCTTAGTGGGGCCTGATGTTGGTCGTTTGTGGCCAGAGAATTACAAAGTTAAAGGATGTTTTTGGGCCTGTAGCGCAGTTGGGAGCGCACCACAATGGCATTGTGGGGGTCGAGGGTTCGAGTCCCTCCAGGTCCATCGATACACGGCTCACCAGAAATGGTGAGCCGTTTGCTTTT
>JBJYXQ010000036.1:0-5887 GCA_046260035.1 Anaerolineae bacterium | reverse complement strand
CTCCTCAAATCGGTATTGTAAGTGTACACAAATTGCTCTTCCCGTCTAGTCATCGTCCAAAGGGCTTTTGCGCATTATCTGCCGCTTAAAGCGGCTAAGGGATTTAGCTCGCATTTTTGAGCCAGCAGGAATCTAAGGAGCATCACACCAGGAGAATGACTAAACCCTGAGCATTGTCACCGATCTGTTGCAAAGCCTCGTTTTAGCGGTAAAATAGCAGCATATGCCACCCAAGCCCAGTGTCAAGGACGGGAATTTTTCCACGAAAAGAGTAAACCTTTTGAGCACAGAAAACGAAATCGGAATCGTCAAGACAGTAGATATTCAACACGAGATGCGCACTGCGTACCTCGACTATGCAATGAGCGTGATCGTGGCACGAGCGCTGCCCGACGCGCGCGATGGTCTCAAGCCGGTACAGCGACGTATCCTTTATGCGATGCACGATATGGGCATCCGCCCCACTTCGCCACACAAGAAATCCGCGCGTATCGTCGGTGAAGTACTCGGTAAGTACCATCCGCATGGCGACTCCGCCGTCTACGAAGCGATGGCACGCTTGGCGCAGGATTTCTCCGTGCGCTATATGCTCGTTGATGGACAAGGCAACTTCGGCTCGATCGACGGCGATTCTCCGGCAGCGATGCGCTACACTGAAGCACGCCTCTCGCCCATCGCGATGGAGCTGCTCAACGACATTGAAAAAGACACTGTAGAATGGGGTGACAACTTCGACGGCAGTCTCCAGGAACCCCTTGTCCTACCTGCGCGCCTACCCAACCTACTCGTCAACGGCGCGTCGGGCATCGCCGTGGGGATGGCGACCAGCATCCCTCCGCACAATCTGGGTGAAATCGTAGACGCACTGGTCCACATCCTCGACAACTGGGATCGCCGCGAGGAAATCGGCGTCGAAGAGCTGATGGAATACGTCAAAGGACCGGATTTTCCCACCGGTGGCCAAATTTTGGGGCAGGAACACATTATCAGGGCATATGCCACTGGGCGTGGCAAGGCTATCGTGCGGGCTGTCGCCAACGTCGAAGAGATGCGCGGCGGACGCTTCCGTCTCGTCGTCACCGAGATCCCTTACCAGCTCAATAAATCAAGCCTGCTTGAACGCATTGCTACGCTCGTCCGCGAAGGCAAACTTGAAGAAATCAGCGATCTGCGCGACGAATCCGACAAGCGTGGGATGAGTATCGTTATTGAACTGAAGCGCGGTGCGCAGCCGCAGAAAGCCCTCAATCGCCTCTACAAACACACACCGCTGCAATCTACCTTCGGTATCCAACTGCTTGCGCTGGTGGGTGGTGTCCCGCGCGTGCTGCCGCTCCGACGCTTGCTCCAGATCTTCCTTGATCACCGCATCGAGGTACTGGTGCGTCGCACGCAGTTCGACCTGAACAAGGCGCAAGCCCGCGCGCACATCGTCGAAGGGCTGCTCATTGCCTTGGATCACATGGACGCGATCATCAAGACGATCCGCGAATCGCCGGACGTGGAAATTGCCCGCGATCGGTTGATGGCGAATTTTGGGCTGACTGAGATACAGGCACAGGCGATCCTCGATATGCAATTGCGCCGCCTCACCGGATTGGAGCGCCAGAAGCTTGAGGAGGAATATGCTGAGCTACTCAAAACGATTTCCTACCTCGAAGGGCTGCTCGCTTCACCACTCCAACAGCGCGAGGTCATCCGCCAGGACTTGCTTGAGCTACGCGAGCACTATGCCGACCCACGGCGTACGGCCATCCGCCCTCACGCAGATGCCTCCCTCGACGAAGAAGATCTGGTCGAGGAAGAGGATGTCCTGATTGCCATCACGCAGCGTGGCTATATCAAGCGCATGCCCTGGACGACCTTCCGTGCCCAGGGACGCGGCGGGCGTGGCGTCATCGGTATGGCGACTGGTGACAAGGACGAGATCACCACGCTGCTTTCGGCCTACAGCCACGACAGCCTGCTCTTCTTCACCGACAAGGGAAAAGTCTACCAGGAGAAAGTCTACCAGATTCCCGATGCCGGACGCACAGCCAAAGGCTCGCTGATTGCGGGCATCCTGACGGTGGGGCTTGAGGAGCACGTCACAGCTGTTGTACCCGTGTCCAGTTTTGAGGAAGCAGAGGACGGCAGTGCGCACTACCTGTCGATGATCACGCGAAAAGGCCGCATCAAGCGCATTGCTCTCTCAGAGTTTAGCGCGGTACGACCTAGCGGTCTTATTGCCATTTCGCTCTACGATGGCGACGAGCTGGGTTGGGTACGTCTCACGCAGGGCAACGACGATCTCATTTTAGTCACGGAGCAAGGTCAGGGTCTACGCTTCAACGAGCAGGACGCGCGCCCGATGGGACGCTCAGCGGCTGGCGTCATCGCCATCCGTATGAACAAAGACGACCGGCTGACTGTTGCCGAGGTCGTGGAACCGCAAGGCGCACTCTTCCTGGCTTCGCTGAAGGGATATGGACGTTGTACCGTACTGGACGAATTCCGCACGCAGGGGCGCGGCGGCAAGGGTGTGATCGCTTACCGCATCAACGAAATGACGGGCTCGATTGTGGATGGGCGCGTGGTGCAGGATGAAGATGAGATCACGTTGATGTCAGAGAACGGGATCGTGCTGCGCACCCGCGTGGCGCAAATCCCCAAGATGGGACGCTATACACGTGGGGTTCAGATGATGGACTTAAAGGACGGCGATCGCGTCGCCACCCTTGCACGGCTGCCTAGTGGCGGCGCGAATAATGGCAATGGTGACACAAGCAATAGCAATGGCAACGACGAAGAAAATCCTGCAACGAATAAAGACGAAGAGATTCAGGAGTAGGTATTTGGGATTGCCGAATCCTAATCTCCCTTTTAGAGAGGAACTCATATGCGCAACACAATCCGGCCTCGTTCCAGTCAATTGACAGCGCTACTGCCCACGGCAGACGCGATGCTGCTGGCCGAGACGATGGTGGCATTCGCCAATGCTGATGGCGGCACGCTCTATGTCGGCGTCGCAGGAGACAGTAACGCTACCGGCGGCAGTAAACTGGCTGCCGGTACACCCACTGGCGAAATCTATCCCGAGGAGTTCGACGAAATCATCCAACAGGCCCAGCGATTCTGCCGTCCACCGGTCCCCGTGCATTGGGAACAAATCGAGACCGGCGGAGCTTTCGTCTTCGTGGGGCGCGTTCAGCGCAGCGTGGAACTGCACACTTTGAAAGATGGCCGGGTGATAGTGCGCGCAGGGGTAGAAAACCGCGCCCTCTCCGGCGCGCAGTTGCAGCAAATCATTGCCAGCCGCTCCACGGGAGAATACGAAGCCGAACCGGTTGCTGGCGCGACGCGCGACGATTTCGACGATGACACGCTGCGCGAATTTGTCGAGATGTGGGAAAAGCGCCAGGGACGCCCGTTGAGCCGCCCGCTCGATGATGTACTTGAGGAAATGGGATGGTTGCTCCCAGGAGGTCAGCCAACCATAGCAGGTATCCTCCTTTTTGGCAAAAACCCGCAGGCGTTTATTCCTCGCAGTGGACTGACATTTGTGCGCTTCGACGGCACGCAAGCTCACAGAGAAGAAGGGGATCCAGGCTATGGGCGGCGCGTGGAGTTCAAGGGCGCACTGGCGCACATCATCCAACGCGCGTGGGACATCCTCCAGGATGAGATCCGTGTAGGCGCGGTAGTGCGCGGCCTGGAGCGCAAAGAGCAGTGGCAATATCCACCAACCGCTATCCGCGAGGCACTGGTGAACGCCGTGGCGCACCGTGACTACCGCTTGCGCGGTCGTGCTATTGAGGTGCGGATGTTCAGCGATCGGCTGGAGATTTCCAGCCCCGGGGGGTTACCTGGCTTCATCACCATCGATAACATTGTGGATGAGCACTTCTCGCGCAATCCGCGTATCGTCAGTGGTTTGTTCCATTGGGGCTACATCGAAGAATTGGGGTTGGGCGTGGACCTGATGATCCAGGATATGGTGAACGCCGGGCATCCGCCGCCCCAATTCCGCGCGCTGGACTATGCGTTTACCGTCATCTTCGAGAACATCCATAAGCGCCAACCCGTTGTGCCCGTTAACATTGATCTGACGATGAACGAGCGCCAGGCGAAGGCGCTGGCTTACCTCCAGCAGAACGAGCGCATCACCAATCGTGAATACCAGAAACTCTGTCCCGACGTGACCGCCGAGACGCTACGCCTGGACCTGGTGGATCTGGTCGAACGCGGCGTCGTCCTCAAAATCGGTGAGAAGCGCGGAACGCATTACATCCTGAAATAGGGAGTATGGAGTACGGAGTAGGAAGACGGACCAAACGAATTCCGCCTCCCTACTCCCCACCTTACTCCATACTCCTTACTCCCTACTCCCTACTTGTCAACCATCAGAACATCGTAGAACGATAACATAACGAAACATCAAGACATCGTATAGAACATTAACAAGCGAAACATCAAGACATCGTAGAATTTGGCGCGTTACTGAAAACGGGGTCATGCTTGTCCTCAAACTCAGAAGCAGGAGGATAAGGATGACCGAAGATGAACGATACCAGCAACGTAAAACAGCAATTCATCTGCTGCGAAGCGGTGTCCCCGTAGGTGAGATTGCGCAGCAGCTAGAACGGTCAGTCCCTTGGGTCTACAAGTGGTATAGCCGCTTCAAAGCTCAAGGTTGGGAGGGATTACACAGCCAATCTCGTGCACCGCAGCACTGTCCCACAAGACTTTGCGAGGCCATCAAACAAAGCATCTGCCAAGCGCGCAGCGAACTGGAAGCCGCAGCTGCCGAGAAGGATGGGCTACGTTACATCGGTGCAGGCGCAGTGCAAGCGCGGCTCAAAAAGCAAGGCCTAGCGCCACTTCCCAGCACTGCCAGTATCGAACGCGTGCTGTGTGCTGCCGGCCTGACTCGCCCACGGCGGGGCACGGAAGAGACAGAGATCAAGTATCCGCATCTCAAGCCCACAGAACCGGGACAACTGTACCAGGTTGACATTGTGCCACATTTCTTGAAGGGCGGCGACGCGATAGCCTGCTTCAACGCCATTGACGTCGTCTCACGCTATCCTACGGGGCAAGCCTATGAGCAGCGGCGCTCTGCGGACGCCGCGGCATTCCTGATTCACGTCTGGCAAGAGCTAGGTGTCCCGCAGTACACCCAGGTAGACAATGAGGCCTGCTTCAGTGGCGGTTTTACCCATCCGGGTGTCTTGGGAAAGGTCCTACGGCTAGCCCTCTACGTTGGAACAGAGTTGGTTTTCAGCCCTATCCGACATCCACGGAGCAATGGCTACGTAGAGCGCTTTCACCAAGACTATAACAAGCACGTATGGGAGGATACCGACCTGCAAGACTGCGCTGACGTGCAGCAACACGCCGACCGTTTCTTTCCCAACTACCGCCGCAGTTGCCATCACAGCGCGCTGGGTGGGTACTGTCCGGCTGAAGTACACGCTTCATCTACTCGGACTAAGTTATCCGCAACGTTGGCTTTGCCGAAAGGGAAACTGCCGCTGACGGAGGGGCGCGTTCACTTCATGCGCCGCGTCAGTGATGAGCAGACCATCACCTTGCTGAATCTGACATGGTCAGTTCCAGATGGAGCGCCGGATCAAGCTGTTTGGGCGACCATCGCGTTCTCTGTCGGCGGTGCCAGGTTGAGCATCTACACCCAAGCTCCGGATGCTCACACGCGTCAATGTCTGGCGGAGTATCCGTTCGAGCTCAAAGAACCGGTTTGCCCGCTCCTAGAGAAGTTCCGAACGTCGCCGCCATCCAGTCTCTGGAAGGATCTATTCGCCACAGCAATCTCTGGCTTGGCACGCGTGCGACTAGTGCTTTCTACGATGTTCTGATGGTTATACGCTTGTTAACGTGCTACTGACTT
>JBJYXQ010000035.1:0-7169 GCA_046260035.1 Anaerolineae bacterium | reverse complement strand
TCATCCGCGCTGAAGTTGAGGATATTTTTGCACGTCTCTGGCCGGTCGCTGCGGTCCTCGGCGTAGAGTTTGTCTACGACGATGACGAGTCGCCCATCGCGTAGTTGTGTGATGCGCGGGCAGTTGTAGAAGGGCAAACCTTGTGTGGCTTCGGTAAGTGGGCGCTTGGGTGACCACGTCCGGCCCCGGTCTGTAGAATCGGTGAGCATGATGCGCGTGTAGGATCGATCACTGTGGTGCGTACACTCGGCGAAAGTGCAGATCAACTTCCCGGATGGCGTCAGAGCCACGTCAGGGAAGGCTTCGTAGATACTGTCGTCGCGGCTGATAGTGAATTTTTGCATAGGCTGTTTCCTTTGAACTTCTTCAATTTTCTAAGTATACACCGCTTTTGTTTAGGCGTGATTTCCTGGTATGTAGTCTCTCTGTTAATGAGATATATCCTTGAACTGTAACTTGTTTGATGCTATGATGAATACACAAGGAAGCTTTCCTTCGTTTTCCCCTTCTTCTCAGTCCTTGGCACAGTTCTCATCATCTTGACTAACGAATGTAGCGGATTCGAACGACCCTTTCTCCTATGCGCCTTCAGGCATAATTTTGTTCAAGGGAGGTGTATCAGATCATAAATATACTCGATGGTTGCGCTGTGCTCTACTGTGCAGGTTTTCCTCTATGATAAGGAGAAGAACATGTTTAGACCTAGACGAATCTTGCCCTTGTTGTTGACCCTGGCGTTGCTGTTTTTGAGTATCTCCGGGGTAGCCGCGAAACGATGGACCACCGTGGATGCGGTGGGAACCATCCCTCCAGTTGTCAACGCGCTACTTGCCCCGGCGGCGACGTGTACCAATTCCTACGACGCCGATGGCGTCCCCCTCGATCTCTGTTATGGCCAGACTTTCACCATCGGCGGCAATACCCGCAGCGTGAGTATCCACTATACGCTGACCTCAACGCACGATGGTTCTCCGCATAACCACTGGATCAACTCCGCAGCCGAGGCTCAGGATGTCGCCGACTGGGCACAAGAAGCCTGGGAGCGCTACTACGCGGATACCGGTGTGGAGCCCTGGATCACGGGCTGTGACGGTAACATCGACTTCCTGATCCGCAAAGGCGATGGTTGGGCCGGGATTGCCTACTGGGCTAAGTCGGGGAAGTGCCGCATCGGTATCGACTCGCCGACAGTGCGCGGTGGCGGCGGGCGTGGTACGACGTACCACGAGATGCAGCACTACGAGCAGTACGGCTTTGACGACTGCTACGATGACTGGAAGCCTGGCTATTCCGGCAACGCCGAGTTCATCGAGGGGTACGCGGATTACGGTCCCAGCACTATCGATAACTCCGGGTGGTACAACAACAACTCGTACAATGCCTCCTCGTCGATGTACAAAAAATCCTACGGTAACCGCTTTGTGATTTACCTATCGGAGCAGGTCTCGGGCGGACTTGGCCCCAACGGCTCGCCCGGTGATGCCTGGTATCGGTCCAACGGAATGTACGAGCACTACCGGGTGTGCGAAATCCACGATGATCTCTACGTCGAGCGTAACATCGTCCAGGCCAACACGCCCTATTCGTATGAGGAATTCTTCATGAACTTCTTCGCCGCCAACTGGGGCAACGATTGGGCTGATGAATCGACACAGCCGGAGTTGCATTACTACGAAGAGGACGTCGGCATCAACTTTTCAGCGCCTGCTCTCACCGCCGACGTGAGTCTATCCGGCGGCACACAAAGTTGGACGGGAGAATCCACACCGGATACGTGGGCCGGCAGGTTCTACCAGGTACGTCCGCAAAGCGGCTGCCCGTATCTCATGCTGGATGTGGACGGGCAAAGTGGGGCAAATCTAGGGATTAGCCTGATGGCGGCGAACACGAGCGGTCCCAGCCTGGTGCGTTCGGCGTGGGTCGGCGAGGACTTCGTACGCACCTTTGCGGCATACGGCGTGAACGACCGCGCCGTCGCCGTCGTCAATGCATTCGGCCACAATTACAACTATGACGTGGTCGCGACGTGCGTGACGCCGCAGATCGACATTCTCGAACCCCGGCAGACTAACTTCGCCCTCGTCGGCGATCCCGCCAGCCCTATCGCTTTCCTGGCGCGCTTCCGCGTGACCAGTGGCGGTGATCCGGTGCGCGGGCTGGTGGAAAGCTCCTTCACCTTTGACGCGGATGGGGACGCCGTCACCGTGGTCGCCGACTCGTTGCAGGAGATCGGCGGTGGGGAATACTGGGCGACGCTGCTGCCACCGACAAAACCTGCCGGAACGACCTTTGTAGACTTCAAGGCCTGCCTCGATGGCACCATCTGCGACACCGAACTCAATGCCTTGCTCTACGTCGCACCGGGCAACAGCGATATCATCATTCTGCACGACGAGTCCGGCTCGATGTCTACCGAAGACGTGGTTGGTGAAGGAACGCGGCTGGAAAATGCGCAGAAGGCGGCGGCAGTCTGGGCCAACCTCGCGCAGATCGACGACCGGTATGGCGTGATGGGGTTCAACGCGAAGGATAATCCGGTGGGGTGCGGTCTTCCATACGGCTCGGGAGACTGCGAACTGGACATCCGCACGCACCTGGCGCGGACCGACATCACCAATCCCACATCCCAAATCCCGACCATCGAATCGGCCATCAACGCGACAGCCGCTCTGGATTGGACGCCCATCGGTGCGGGATTACGGGCGGCCAAGAACGCGCTGCAAGCCTCCCCGTACAGCCTCAATCCCAAGTACATCATCCTGCTGTCCGACGGCGAGGAAAATGTCAACCCGCTTTATGGCGATCCCACGTCCGGGATTCAGCAGGAGATGATCGATTCTGGGGTCGTGGTGAACACTATCGGCTTTTCCGGGGATTCGCCTTCGGCGCTGCTGTCGCAAATCGCGGCGGACACCGGCGGCATCTATCGCTACGTGCCCACAAGCCCCGGCAGCAGCCGGGCGCAGTCCACGGAGACGCTTTCCGTTGCCGAACTCACCGCGTCGCTCATCGAACAGGGCGTGCCGGAGGACAGCGCTGCGACGATGGCCCAGATGCTGGCCCCTACCTCCATCCACTATCCAGCCAACCTGGGTTTGGCGGACACTTACGACTTCTTCGAGACCGAAGCCCAGGGCGCGACTCGTATTGGCTCTCAGATATATACCACGGTTCCGTCGAATACGTGGCAAACGAGGCAGGTCACTGTGGACGAATCAGCTAATATGCTGCGTCTGGTGTCTGCCGGTAGACAGATGGATGTCGAAGCTGGTGGTGGCTGTGATGGTTACATTCGGAGGGTCGAGATACTGCAACCGGACGTTGGGCCGCGTGATTGGATTCCCGTCAGCCCGCCCACGATGGATGTGCCGCCGCCCCCAACGTGGGATATCCGCAATAGTTACTACGTCGACGTCGTGATGGTGCCGAACCCGCAACCCGGGCTTTGGCAGATTAGGACGAAGTACTACTGGCAGATCTGCCGTCAGAACGAGCCGGTGCCAACGATTCCTCAAGCTTTCGAAACCGATTTCCTGATGAACATCAGCGTGCAGTCGCTCATCCGCCTGGAAGGCCGTTTCCTGGATCCGTTCGAGGACAATCAGGGGCTGGCTGGGGATCACGTCCCCATCGTGGTGGCGCTGATGCAAAAGACAGGGACGTTGGCCGGCGCGACCGTGCTGGCACGCGTCGATAAGCCGGGCAGCGGGTATGATATCTTCCAACTGTTCGACGACGGCAATCACGGCGACGGCAAGGTCAATGATGGCATCTACGGGCGCATCTACCCGAAGACGACGATGGGCGGGCCCTATAATGTAATCATCGCCGCGTCGTTCGAGGATCCCACAAATCCGTTGCAGACGCTGGCGCGCGCGTGGTACGGGAGCTTCTACGCACAAGGCGACACGGAAAGCCAGGACGACGATCCGTTCCCGTGGTGGTGGGAGCGGGAGTATCCGTGTATGGACCCTGAAGCGTACGATAACCCGCAGGGCGATTACGACAAAGATAACTTGATCAATGGTGATGAGTGGGAGAACGGTACCAATCCGTGCGATCCCGATACCGACGACGGCGGCGAGATGGATGGTTCGGAGGTCAACGGCGGGCGCGATCCGCTCTATCCGCCCGACGACAAAGTGCCTCCGATCTTCAACTTCTCGTTCAGGCCGCTCAATGCTGCGGTCCTCATCCGCTGGAGCCGTCCACTCAGCTATACGATGATGTTCGTGGATTTCGGCGAAGGCCCGACGGAGATCGGCCAGACGGGCGTTTATACGCTCCCGCTGGAAAACAACAAGCCATTCACACTCACACTCCAAGGCAACACGGACGATGGGCAGGGCGCGCCTACATCTCCCGAAGTAGTGACGCCCAAGGAGGATCCCGATCCACCCAGCGGCTTCATCCAGATCAACGGCGGCGCGCCGTGGACCGTCTCGCGGGACGTGATCCTTAACGTCAACGTGTCGGACGAGTTGCTCGACGGGTTGCCCTCCCCGGGTTCGGCGGCCTCCATCGCCAACGATTATACGGGGAACAACGTGGTGAGTGCCGGTGAACAGATGCGGTTCACCAACAACACAGGAGAAGGATGGTCGTCGTGGGAGCCGTACGCGCCCGAAAAGCCGTGGACGCTCGATTTGGATTGCGCGCCTGGAGAACAATGCGTCGTCTACGCGCAATTCAAGGATGCTGCGGATAACGAGTCGCTGGTGGTCTATGATGAAATTCTCTTCCCGCGGACAATATATCTGCCGCTGGTTCTGCGTAACTACTGAGGGCACTGACTGCCAACCGTGACGAGTGACCGCGAGAGGGATGTCCAATTGAACAATGTTGCAGTCGGTGGTTCTTGATCGTCAAAAGGGTAGAGACGGCGGAAACGCTGTCTCTACCTGGCTGTGACAATGAGTATTGTTATCACCTACCGATGTTAGGGAGGACTAAATGAATGAAACGATTTATCGAGAGTTAGCCGAACACCTGGATCGACTTCCGGGTGGTTTTGCACCTAGCGAAACGGACGCGGAACTGCGTTTGTTGGAAAGACTTTTCACGCCGGAAGAGGCGGATTTGGCGATGTACCTGACTTTGGAGCGAGAGGAAGCCAACGTTATCGCACAAAGAGCCGGTCTCTCTCTTTCTGAAGCGGAGCGACGACTCAACGAAATGGCCAACAAAGGGCTCATCTTTTCTGTTCAACCGGACGATGGGCCCGAGCTTTATCAGGCTATCCCATTTGTCGTCGGAATCTACGAATTTCAGGTCAATCGCCTGGATGCGGATTTGCGTCAGCGTTTGGGCGATTATTGGAGCACCCAAAAGCCGCGACCACGACCGCAGACGATTCCCCAGATGCGGACAATTCCCATAGGCGAGAGCATCGCTCTTCACCTGGAAGCGCTCCCCTACGAGCAGGTCGATAAACTGGTCGAGGCTAACGACCGGTTTGCGGTGGCTCCATGCATTTGCCGCCGCCACGCACGGCTGGCAGGGGGTGGCTGTGATGCACCTGAGGAAACCTGCTTGATGTTTGGTGAGTTCGCAGATTTCTACGTACGAAGCGGTATGGGACGGCGTATCGATCGAGCTGAGGTGAAGGCAATCCTTGCTAAGGCAGATGCGGCCAACCTGGTGCTCCAGCCGACCAACTCCAGGGAGGTGGGGGCCATATGCTGCTGTTGCGGCTGTTGTTGTGGGATTCTTGGGGGGCTGAAAAGACATCCCAAGCCGTCCGAGGTCGTCGCCAGCGCCTTCATTGCCACGCTCGATCCTGACATCTGCCAGGGCTGCTGGACCTGTTTGGAACGATGCCAAATGGAAGCGCTCGCTGAAGACGGCGACCGCGTGGCTCTGAACACTGATCGCTGTATAGGGTGTGGGTTGTGTGTGACGACTTGCCCCAGCGGGGCATTAACCCTGGTGCGCAAGCCAGACAGCGAACGAACGCAGATTCCGGATACGCTGAGTGATACCTGGCGTACAATTGCCCAGGCGCAGGCCGAGATGCGTGGATAGGGCGCTTGACCGCCGACCGTGGATGGACGACTTTTGAAAAGACGCGCGGTTGGCGGTCTTTGAATGATAAGAAAGTGGTGTCGCGCAGCCGAAAACGCGCCGCGCGACGGTAAATCGTTAGGACAGGAGGCTTTATGAACGGGACAATCGACTTGACGGGCCAGGTTGCCATCGTCACTGGCGGTGGACGCGGGATTGGACGCGCAATTGCAGAAACACTTGCTGGCGCAGGAGCGGCGGTGGCTGTTGTTGCGCGCTCTTCGGATCAACTGGATGAGACCGTGACACTCATCGAAGATGCTGGTGGTTGTGCTATCGCACTTCCAGCGGATGTAACCGATCAACGTGCTGTAGAACGTATGGTGCGTGAAGTAGAACAGCAACTTGGACCTATAGACCTGCTGGTCAGTAACGCTGGCCATGGAGGGCAGATGGGCGGATTCTGGGAAGTTGATCCGTCTGACTGGTGGCGTTGTGTAGATGTCAACCTGCGCGGTCCATTCCTATGTGCTAGAGCCGTCGTACCCGGTATGATCGCTCGTCGACGCGGAAGGATCGTCACAACAGCGAGTCACACGGGTCTTGTTTTGTGCCCCGGTGCTTCTGCATACGCGATCAGCAAATCTGCGGTTATACGGTTTTGTGAGAACATCGCCGCTGAGGTTAGCGAGTATGGCATTAGTGTCTTCTCCATTCATCCAGGTGGAGTAAAGACCGCAATGACAGCCGCCCAGTTCAAAAGTGAGGCCGCGCGGAAGTGGTTTCCAAGGATCTATGATTACGTGGCGAAGGGAGGAAGCGGTCAGCCTCCAGAATTGGCAGGAAACCTCGTTTTAACCTTGGCATCCGGCAAAGCTGATGCGTTATCAGGATGCTATATCAGTATCGACGACGACCTGGACGAGATGATCTCACGTGCGGAAGAGATAAAGCGGGATGGGCTGTATACGCTACGGTTGCAAAAATAGGATTCTAGACGTGTTCGCATAGCTACAAAACTATGGAGGGTAAACTATGCCATACGCAAATAACCAAGGGATTCGTATTCGCTATGAGGTCGAAGGAAAGGGGCCGCCGATGGTTTTGCACCACGGCTTTGGCGGTTTCTTGGAGCATTGGTACGATATTGGTTTCGTGAAGGCAAT
>JBJYXQ010000034.1:0-4041 GCA_046260035.1 Anaerolineae bacterium | reverse complement strand
GCCAATAGCCCCACGATCCCGACCACGACCAAGGCGAGCAGCATACACAGCGCCGTGACCACGGCCAACTTGCGATTGAGGAGTTGTTGCAATCCGGCGGCGGCAGCCAATCCAACGAGTGGCAAGGCTGTAAAGAGGTAGCGGCCTTGATGCTGCACGAACGTGAGGTTGTACCCAACGAACAGCGCAGCGGTGATCAGTGCGGACGCGCCAAGTAGAAGCATGCCGTCGCGCCGCCGGGCCTCCAGGCATGCACGCAGGCCGCCGGCGTGCAGACCCGTCACCAGACGCCACACCGCACCCCAAATAATTAGGCCGGAGAAGATCGCCAGGCCCAGGTAGATACGCGCATCCAGAACCACGCCCATCCAGCCAAACTGTCCCCAGAAAGAACGGAACGTCGTCCGCAGCGCATCGCCGAGGAACGGGAACAGGCCATCTCGGGCGATCCAATCCATTGTGCGCGGCTGCCCGGTCACGATTGCGTCATGGCGGATCAGACCCATCACATCAGGCCAGCCATAGACAACGCTATTGCGCACCCACCACAACGCTCCCAGAACCAATGCAGGGCCAAGAATGGAAAGCACTTCGCGCGCACTCCAACGCAGCGATTGTCCCGTGCGCCGGGCGCGCAGCGCAATCGCCAGCACTGCTAGCACAGCAGCGCCATATCCCGTCGATTTGGTCAGCAACAGTAGACCAAGCACGCCGCCCAACATCCAAGGCGATGTCGCGCCGCGCAGATAGCGCAGCGCTAACCACAGCCACAGCCACAACAACGCGAACGTGAGTGCGTCATTGTTAATCGCCGCCATCATCGCCACGAACTGCGGGATGAAAGCAATGACGCCCCCACCCAACCAGGCCAGCCCGGGTCGCTCAGGCCAGAATTCGCGCAGGGTCGCTATCACCATCGCGACGCCGATGGCACCGAGCAAAAGCGAGAAAAGCCGCAGGGGGATTACCGCACCGTCGCCGAGCCAATAAACCGGTGTCGCCGCCAGATAGTAGAGTGGCGGCTGGTGATCTTCGTATTCCAGGGAGGCCACCGAAAGCTCCGGCGGGAATCCTTCTGAGGTCAGGCGAGAAAGGTACGCTTGATCGTAATCACCCAACTCTAACACAGGGAAACCATCGCCCTCGGCCAGTGAGCGGATGTAGTTGTAGTGTGCGGGTTCGTCGGGTGTTTGCCACACAGGCGTGTATACCGCATACAACGTCCCAACCACCAAGAAAATCGCCAAAATCGCTACGGCAGGCCAATTCTTTGCTACCTGTATTTTGCTTCCTGCTTCTTGCATCCCGCCTCTTGTCTCTTGCATCCTTACCGGTACTCCAGACGCACGCCCTTGATGTGTTCCAGCGCCTTCTGTGCCACGAAGATCAACGCAAAGAAGGGCAAATCGATCAACAACGTGCAGCCACCAAGCAGCACGATCCATCGCACAGCGACGGTGAGGAACTGCCCCAGGCCATCCAACAACAATGCCCCACCCCCGAGCAGCAACACGAGAAATGCCAACACCACGGCGACAAAGCCTATAAAAGGCCAGGCGTGAATGTCGGAGCGGCTCGGCAACATCGTATTGCCGATGGCGAAGACCAAATAAGCCCAAATCCACGCGTCTGGGGCCTGGAACGCTACTGAAAGTCCCCGAAGTGCGGTCAGCCAATCCTGCACCGCCAAAGCCGCGACAACCTCCGGCGCACCAAAGACTTTATACCCTAGCGCGATGACGGCCAATCCACCGCAAAGCAACGGCGCAGCGCCGATGAAACTGGCACGGATGAAATCGGTCTCTTGCACCGGCACAAAACCCAACTGGATGCGCTTGCCCACCCGGCGCGGGAGAATGTTGATGCGGCCAATTCTCACGCCAACGATGGCGGCCGACAGGGCATGACTTAATTCGTGCAGGACAACGCCCGGGAACAGAATAATGGCGTATAGCCAGATGGCGATTTCCTCATCGTTGCTGATGAGGTACATCACGCCCTGGAGGTGGCGATGCAGCCAGCGGTCGGCCCAGAGCAACAACCCCAGGACGACAAATAATTCTGCCAGCAATAGCAGCACCGGAGTCAGGACGTCCACAGTTCCCCCAGAAATGAGTCTCAAGTCGAAAGTTGGAAAGTCATTGAGAAAGGCTCAAACCATAACCGTATTTGCGTTTTCTATCTTTATCCCAACTATTATCCCAAATAATACCATAGATGGGTAAGTAGGCGAATGAGAGAATACAGAATCAACAAATCTACATCTAGCGTCTAGCATCAAGCATAGAGTATCCAGCTTCCAACTTGAACATTCTCACTTTTCGATTATGCTTCGGTCATCTTGAAAACAGGAAATGCACATCCATGAGCTATGAAATCGCCACGCCCATCTTCGAGGGGCCGCTGGAACTGCTGTTGCACCTCATCGAGAAGAACGAACTGGACATTACGAAGGTCGCTCTGGCAGAGGTGACCGACGAGTTCCTGACGCAGGTGAATGTACTACGCGAGAAGATGCAGATTGAGGTCATAGCGGACTTCCTAGCAGTTGCCGCGCGTCTGCTATGGATCAAGTCGCGAGCACTATTGCCTAAACCGCCGGAATCGGCGCGGCTCGCGCGGGACGAAGACGACATCGGAGACGAACTGGTGCGGCAGTTGCGCGCCTACCGGCAGTACAAAGAGGCAGCGCAGTGGCTGCGGGAACGTGACGAAGTCGGATTGCGCGCTTACGTCCATGTCGGCCCACCCCCACGCCCGCAGCATTTCACCATCGACTTATCAGGAGTAACGGTAGCAGACCTGTGTGCAGCGGCCCAGGCTGTGCTGTTCCCCACCGAGGGGCCAACACCACAGGAAGCCATCCAACGCCCGCGTATCAGTATAGTTCAACAGATTCGGCTGATCCGTCAGCGCCTTATCCGTTGGGCACAATCGTCCACCCATGCTATGGCTGTGACCTATCGCGCGCTCTTGAGCAAGCAACCCACGCGCGTCGAGGCCGTCGTCACATTGCAGGCGATTTTGGAGTTGATCAAACAGCGCACCGTACAGGCCCAACAACCTCAGCCTTTTGGTGACATTGTCATCGAAGCCCTTGTGCCCCCGGAACAGATCGCTGAACCTTCCGCACAAGCAGAAGAGCAATAATTACGCCAAACAAAGATAGAGCAATTCCCGTCGTATACTCTTAATTTGCATCATCGATGTTTACGGTCGTCAACGTGAGCTTGTCACCCGTAGGCAAAACCGCAACACGCCCCCCGCTGTTGGCATCATAAAGCCCGACATCGATGGTAAGATCCTGGAGAGGCGCACCCTCTGGGATAGCAATGTGATGGTAGTCGATCACGACTTCTTCAGGCTGCCATGCCGCCACAGGATATGTCCACAGTACGGGGATGCTATCATCTTGACCAACAAGCGCGCCCTGGGCATCAATGACGTGCGTGAAAACCTTGAGCGGCTCAGGCACAGGTTGTGTAGTTTTCCAATAGAGATAGAGTCCGATGGCACTTCCAGATCCATCGGGTTGATAACCATGCGTTGCGAGATCGTAGCCAAGCAGTTCGATGCCATTTTCAAACTGTCCGTGAACCGGATAGGCCGGTTGTAGACTTTCGGGTTCGATTCTGTAGGCAACAAATCCCTGATTTTCGGGAGTCCAGATCGGAGTATAACCTGGAACGCGTTCGTAAGGATTCAGGAGCGTTTCATATTGCGGATAATAATGTGTGCCATTTTCGTCATCGTAGATAATGAAACGCACACCGGAGGCCAACGCCATTGTGCGCCATTCATCCAGCGACGTGGCGGACGGCAGCTTAAACAGCTTTTGATAGGTATCCCGCGTCGGTGAAGAAACATCCTGGTGGTAGAGATTGGCGCTGGCGACCTCTGATGCGCTGTTCGCGCCAGCCGTGATCATCCGGTTGCTAGTCTCGATGACATTGGCGTGTGGGCCACCCTCGTGGGTATGCGCATAAGCGACGAATGACGGCAGCGCGACGACGAGCAGCCCTACAAGCGCCAGCATGTTCA
>JBJYXQ010000033.1:1242-2738 GCA_046260035.1 Anaerolineae bacterium | reverse complement strand
GTGAGTGATCCTATTGGAGTTTCCTATGATGATTCGACGCTACGAAGAGACCGATCGTGAATCAGTAAAGGCCATTACGGCGATTTGCTTTGAAGGTGTATCCATTGACTACGGCATTGAGGCAAAATATGGGCCTATCGACGGAAAGGATTGGCGATGGCGCAAGGTACGCCACATTGATGACGACATCACTGCAAACGCGGAGGGTATTTTCGTCGCCGTGGAAAACAGCGAGGTTATCGGATATGTGACTTCTCGCGTCGATCACGACTCGAAGATTGGCTGGATCCCGAATTTGGCCGTGCTACCTGAGTATCAACAACGTGGGATAGGCAAGAATCTCATTGAAGCAGCTCTGATCTATATGGCTGAAGCCGGGATGCTGTACGCCCGCATCGAAACCCTGGCACACAACACCGTAGGACAGCATTTCTATCCCAGCATGGGATTTGAAGAGGTGGCGCGGCAGATTCATTACATCATGCCGTTGGGGAAAAAGTAAGAAGTATGAAGCTCATACAGACGGAAGCAGAGCTGGACGAACAGCTTTCAGAGCCATCGCCGGCGGTATTGGAAACGCTGCACGGGCTGGATAGCGACCTGCTCATCCTGGGCGCGGGGGGCAAGATGGGGCCAACGCTGGCACGGATGGCGACGCGCGCGCTACGAGAGATAGATTCTCCCCATACAGTCGTCGGCATCTCGCGCTTCAGCCAACCAGAGGTGCGCAAGCAGTTAGAGACGTGGGGCGTGCGCACTCTGGCGTTTGATTTGTTGAATCGTGAGGCCGTCGCTGCGCTGCCCGATAGCCGCAATATCGTCTACATGGTCGGGCAGAAATTCGGCACAACGGAGAATGCCGCATTGACCTGGGCGCTCAACACTTACGTGCCGGCCCTGGTCGCCGAACGCTTTCCCGATGCACGGATTGTGGTCTTTTCCACCGGCAACGTATATTCACTCACCCCTATCGTCGAAGGTGGTTCCCAGGAAGACGATGCTCTGGAGCCATTGGGCGAGTATGCCAATTCCTGCGTTGGGCGGGAGCGCATCTTCACCTATGTTTCGCAGCACGCCAGCACACGCTGCGCCATCGTGCGCCTAAACTACGCGATCGCCCTCCGTTACGGCGTCTTGGTCGATATCGCTCGCCGCGTGATGGCGCGGGAGCCAGTGGACGTAACGATGGGCGCGGTCAACGTCATCTGGCAGGGCGATGCCAACGCGCAGGCCTTGGCGCTGCTGGCGCACTGCGCTTCTCCACCGTTTGTGCTCAATGTGACCGGGCCCGAGACAGTGTCCGTGCGACGCGTGGCCGAACGCTTCGGACGCATATTCGACGTCCCGGTGACATTCACTGGCGAGGAATCGCCACTGGCACTGCTCAGCCATACCGCAAAATCGCAACGGCTGTTCGGCTATCCTCGCGTGACGCTCGATCAGATGATCACCTGGACGGCGGCCTGGGTGCAGCAAAGCGGGCCGTTCCTGGACAA
>JBJYXQ010000033.1:0-1142 GCA_046260035.1 Anaerolineae bacterium | reverse complement strand
CTGACGGCGGAACGCAAGCTTGACGAGCAGCATCAAGCGGCACTGACGCGTTATTACTGCGCCGCTGGGGCAGGCGGGATCGCCGTGGGTGTGCATACGACGCAGTTCGAGATCCGCGAACCGCGCTACGGGCTATTGGAACCGGTGCTGGCGCTGGCGTCGGAAACGGCAGATGCGGCGCTTCAGAAAGATCCGCGCCCGTTCATCAAGGTTGCGGGGCTGTGTGGCGACACCTGCCAGGCGCTTCGGGAGGCGAAGTTGGCCCTTTCGTTGGGCTATCACGCCGGTCTGTTGAGTCTGGCGGCGTTCAAAGACACCGCGGATGCGGATCTTCTGGTACATTGCCGCCGCGTCGCCGAGGTCATGCCCATCTTCGGCTTCTACCTGCAACCGGCGGTGGGTGGGCGTGTGCTCAGCTACGCCTTCTGGCGGCAGTTTGCCGAAATCCCCAACGTGGTGGCGATCAAAATCGCGCCGTTCAACCGCTACCAAACGCTGGATGTAGTGCGTGCCGTGAGCGACGCCGGGCGCGCATCCGACGTCGCGCTGTATACCGGCAACGACGACAACATCATCGCCGATTTGCTGACCGAGTTTGACGTCGGCGCGGAGGGACCGGTGCGCATCGTTGGGGGATTGCTGGGTCAGTGGGCCGTGTGGACACACACCGCAGTGAGAATGCTGCGCGACATGCAATCACAGCGCGCTGCCGGGACCCTGGATGCTGCAGCCTGGTTCCGCGTTGGCACACAACTCACGGATGCCAACGCGGCAATCTTTGATGCAGCACACGGTTTCAGGGGGTGCATCCCCGGCATCCACGAAGTGCTGCGCCGTCAAGGACTGATGCAAGGAAGGTGGTGTCTCGATCCGAAGTTGGATCTATCGACAGAACAACAAGCGGAGATTGAGCGCGTGTACCGGTCGTACCCACATCTCACCGATGATGCGTTTGTGCGTGAGCATTTGGATGGATGGTTGCGGTGAATGGGTCGAAACTGAAAGCAAAGTTCCTGCTTCTAGGACTGGTCGTTGTGCTCATTTCGGGTTGTGCGCAGACCACGGCGATACCGACGCGCACACCGGAACCAACACATAGCCCCACGGCAGAACCAACACAAACAGAAACATCAACGCCGACC
>JBJYXQ010000032.1:0-4378 GCA_046260035.1 Anaerolineae bacterium | reverse complement strand
GCGGATTTGGGCAGCGGTCTGGATGTGCTGATCGTCCCGCACGCACTGTTGACACTGCCAATCGTAAGGAAGTTAGCACTTTAAAATTCGGGACACGGATTAGCACGGAACACGCGGATTCTTTGTTTAAAGAATCCGTGGAATCCGTAAAATCCGTGTACAATAGATCACAAAATGCTTCAAGGGGATCGCCAGATCCCCGTTTTGGTCTGGATCTGGCGATCCAGACCAAGCAAAAGATGATCTACTGAGATTGGTGAAGATTCGTGGTTTAATCTAGACGAGGAGTGAGTGCATGCACAATCAAATCAAAGAGAAACTCGCGCGCGGCGCAAGCAGCATCGGCACCTGGCAGATGATCGGACATCCGGTCGTCACCGAAATCATGGCGCAGTCCGGCTTCGACTGGGTCGTGCTGGACATCGAACACGGCATCTTCGATTGGCCAGCGGCGTTAGGACACGTGCAGGTGATCCAGGGACACGGCTGTCCCGTGTTGTTCCGCCTGCCGATCAACGCGCCGGAGCACTTCAAATGGGCATTGGATACCGGTGCGGAGGGCGTGATCGTGCCGATGATCCGGACTGTCGAGGATGCGCGGCGAGCGATCGCTTACGCGAAATATCCGCCGGAAGGCGAACGCGGCATCAGCATTGGGCGCGCCCACGCCTACGGTGCAGCCTTCGATGATTACGTCGCCACCGCCAACGCCGAAACGCTGGTCGCCCTGCAGATCGAGCACATCGACGCGGTCGACAACATCGAAGGCATCTGCGCCCTGCCCGGCCTGGACGTCGTCTTCGTCGGCCCTTACGATCTCTCCGGCACGATGGGACTGATGGGCCAGGTCACCCACCCCGACGTGGAGGCGGCGATGACGCGCGTTGTGAGTGTCGCACAGGAAGCGGGTGTGGTGCCGGGAGTGCTCATCGTCGATCCCAAACCCGGGGAGGTGGCGCAGCGCGTGTCGGAAGGCTTCCGCTTCATCTCCATCGGGCTGGACACGACAATGTTGGTCAATGCAGTCAGTGAGATGGCAACACGACGGCAGTAAATGCGCAGTAAAATCTTAGTTTCACCACCAAGATACAAAGCCACAAAGGTATCAAATGATTTCTTTGTGTCTTGGTGACTTTGTGGTTCATTTTCTGACAAGGAGACTTTCGATGAACGAGACACTGGAAATGCTATGGAAACGACGGAGCATTCGCAAATACAAACCGGAGCCGATCCCGGAGGAGGATTTGCACCTGATCCTGGAAGCCGCGCGGCGCGCACCGACAGGCGGAAACCGGCAAAACTGGAAGATGATCGTCGTCACCGATCCGGAGATGCGGCGCAAGACGGCAGAAGCGTGCAGCGGGCAGATGTGGATGGCGGATGCGGCCATCATCCTATGCATAGTAGTGCCGTCCAGCGAGGGCAAGGTCAGCGGGACGATTGTGCTGGATCACGCGCTCCTCGCCGCGACCAGCCTGGGCTACGGCACCTGCTGGATTGGATCGCGTGACGCGGCTAAGGCTGTGTTAGGCATCCCCGACGACCACGACATCGTCTGCTTGGCGCCGGTGGGCGTCCCTGCCGAACAACCCGAGGCGCGTCCTCGCAAGCCGCGCAATGTCCTCTTCACGCAGAATGGCTTCGACAAGCCTATGGATTACGAACTCTAGCGGTATTGAAACAAAAGACCTGTCAGGTTTTCCAAACCTGACAGGTCTGTAAAGGAGACCTTATGTCATCTACGACTAAACCCATGCTTGAAGCCCGTTACGAAGCCGTGGCAGCCGATTTCCCGTACTGGGAGAAAACCAAAGAGCTCATCGACCAGCTCATCGACATCATCCTCAACTACCGTCAAAGCGGGCATCCGGGCGGGTCGCGCTCGAAGGTCCACGCCCTGCTTGCCACGCTACTCGGCGGCGTGATGCGCTGGGACATCCGCCACCCCGAAAAGCGCTTCGGCGACCGCTTCGTCTTGGGCGCGGGGCACACTGTCCCGCTCATCTACTGCACGTTCGCCGTCCTTGACGAGGCCATGCGCTTCAAACACGCCCAAACCGGCGATCCGCGCTACGCCCTCACCGAGGAACGCGCCGTGTATTGGGAAGACCTGCTCGGCTTTCGCCGCCGCGGGGGACTTTCAGGCCACGCGGAGATGGAGGGCAAGACGCTGTTCCTCAAGTTCAATACCGGGCCTTCGGGACACGGCAGCCCGGCAGCGGCGGGACTGGCGCTCGCGCTCAAGCGCGCTGGTGCGGACGGCGTCAAGGTCTTCATCTTCGAAGGCGAAGGCGGATTGACGCCCGGCGCGACCCACGAGACGATGAACTCCGCGTGGGGATTGGCGCTGGACAACCTCTACTACGTCGTGGACTGGAACGACTTCGGCATCGACGACCACGCCATCAGCCGCGTGGTCTATGGGACGCCGCAAGACTGGTTCAGCGCGCACGGCTGGCGCGTCTTCGGGACGGAATCCGGCAGCGAGTGGGGACCGGTGACACACACATTGCTGAAAATGGTGACGGCAGAGAACGCCGGTCGTGTGCCGAGCGTCACCTGGGTGAAGACGCGCAAGGGTCGCGAGTACCTCAAGTACGACAACAAATCCCATGGCGCGCCCCACCCTATGAACAGCGAGCCATTTTGGGAAACCAAGCGTCCCTTCGCCGAGAAATACGGCGTGACCTTCACCAACTTCGGCGGCGCGGCCCCACAGGGTCCAGAAGCGCTGAAAGCCGAGTTTGCGGCAAATCTCAAGGCTGTGATCGACGTGCTGCACCGGGATCAGGCGCTCGTGGACTACCTGGCGGACCGGCTCGTCATGCTGGGCGAGAGCGTGCCGGAGCACATCCCGGCGTTCCGCCTGGGCAAAGGCGATCCCTTCAGCGACGAACGGCTCTACGATTACGAAAATTATCCCGCCGACCTGTACGTCGAACCGGGCACCAGCATAGCAAATCGCGCTGCACTGAGCACATGGGGCGCGTGGGCCAACGCCTTCGGCGCGCGGGAGTACGGACGCCCGTTGTTTATGGCGGCTTCGGCGGACCTGGCGGATTCCACGATGATCAGCGGGTTCGCCAAACCTTATGGCGATTTCGAGGGCTATGGCTGGTACGAGCGAGCCGGATCGCCGGAGGGTGTACTGCTACCGCAGGAGATCACCGAGTTCGCCAACGCGGGCATTTTGGCGGGACTGGCAACCGTGAACTTCGCGGACGACCCGGAAGCGGCGTTCGATGGGTTCTGGGGCGCGTGTTCGACCTACGGCTCGTTCTCGTACCTCAAGTACGGGCCGTTCCGCCTCTTCAGCCAGCTCGCGCAGGATTGCCAGTTCAAGGTAGGTAAAGTGCTGTGGATCGCGGGGCACTCCGGCCCGGAGACCGCCGACGACAGCCGCACACACTTCGGCATCTTCTCGCCGGGCGTGACGCAGCTCTTCCCGCAAGGTGCGATCATCAACCTGCACCCGTGGGAGCATAACGAAGTTCCCGTACTGCTGGGCGCTGCGCTGCGCCAATCCGCGCCGATCGTGGCGTTGCACCTTACGCGCCCGCCGATCACCATCCCCGACCGGGCGGCGTTGGGGATGCCGTCGCACTTCGCGGCGGCGCACGGCGCTTATGTCGTCCGTGACTACGCATCGGATCAGCCCCGCGGCGGCACAGTCATCGTCCAGGGGACCAGCGCGATGGCGAGCATCGTCAAGTTGCTGCCGGAGTTGGGAGAACGCGGATTGAACGTCAAGATCGTCTGCGCAACCAGCCCGCAGTTGTTTGCGCTGCAGCCGGAAGGCTACCAGCAGAGCGTGCTCTCGCCGCATGACCGGGCCGACTCCACCGTCATCACCACGCAGGCGCGCTGGCTGATGCATGACTGGTTGTTTGGTAAAGTCGCCGAGGAGTACGCGCTTTCGGCAGATTGGGACAATCGCTGGCGCACTGGCGGCACGTTGACGGAGGTCATCGATGAGGCACATCTCTCACCGGAGTGGGTACTGGCGGGCCTCGAGCGCTTTGTCCGCGATCGCGAGATACGATTGAAACGCCAGCAATGTTCGTGCTAATTTGTGGCTAAAGACAAGCGGCCCCGATCGAAGTTTTCGATCGGGGCCGTTCGTGTGATCAGGCACTGCGAGTAATCGCGTTGCCATTTCATCCTAAGGTGTAGTGCCAGACCCTTGAACCGGCATGTTGTTTCTACTACCCGGTGCGCCTTCTGGCACACAGGCCAGTTGTTGTTGAAGCTGCACGCAGGCACCCATGACGATCCCGTTGGGGCTGGTAAACTGGCAGGAGTCGCCTTCTTGCTGCGCGGTGCAGGCATCAATGGCCTCTTGGGGCGGCGGATTGCCCGGCGCGCCAGATTGATTCGG
>JBJYXQ010000031.1:6289-7360 GCA_046260035.1 Anaerolineae bacterium | reverse complement strand
TGGACTTGCAGCCCTAATTCCCCCAGGCGTTCGATGTTGCGCTGCACGTTCTCCAGCTTGGGCGCTTCACCAATGGCGAGGTGTAATTGCAAGCCCACGCCGTGGATAGGCACATCACGTTCCAGCATGCCTTTGACCAAATCGTAGACCCGATCCGATTTCCGGCCCAGACCTTCTGCGCCATAATCATTGTAGAACAGCAACGCATCGGGATCGGCCTCGTGCGCCCATATGAAGACCTTATCGACAAAGTCCGGCCCCAGACCATCGGACCAATTCGTCTGTCGCAATACCTGTCTGACACTGTCGCTGACAGCCTCGTTAAGCACATCCCAATAGGCCACGCGGCCTTTATAGCGGCCGACAACCGTGGCAATGTGATCGTGAATGACTTGTTCCCACTGTTCTGGGGTGAACGTCGCATTCTCGATCCAGTCGGGCATATAGCGATACCAGAGCAATGTGTGTCCACGCACTTTCATCCCGTGCGCCTCCGCAAATTCGACAATAGCATCTGTCCCCTGGAAAGCGTATTGATCCTCAGTCGGATGGATCGCCCACAACTTGAAGGCATTTTCGCTGACGAGGATGTTGAACTCGCGCCCCAGGACTTCGCCGTAGGTCGGATCGCAGTCAATATGCTGTGGTTCGACCGCGCCGCCGATGTAGATACCGCGTGCGTCGGCCAAATCGCGCAACGGCGGATCGATGGGGGTATAGTCACCCGCGTCGATCTGCTCAGGGCAATCCCACGAAGGTTCTGCAGCAGAGGGTTCACCACCGGCGATAAGTTGCCGGATGGTGCCAGAGGTACAGGCAGTGAGAAGGCTCGCAAGGACAAGGCCCATCAGAACAATTCTACGCATTTGTCACCTCGGAGAAAAATATTCATATCCACTAGCTCCGTTGAGCCGGTTCCCGTCGTCGCACCGCTGCTGCGTCAGCTTTGGCCCGCAGGTAAACGTAATACGCCATCCGCCAGAGCGTCTTCGCGCTGGACACCGTGTGGGAGTGGTAGACTTCAGACGCCCCTGCGTAGGCGATGCCATAACCACGCTGTTGCACGGCACC
>JBJYXQ010000031.1:0-6189 GCA_046260035.1 Anaerolineae bacterium | reverse complement strand
TCTGCCTCCTGAACGCCGACGTTCATCGCATGGCAATAGCTAAAACACTCCATAACTAAAGGAATGCGACGCAGATGAAAGGCTTGTACAGGCCCATACTGCTGCAACACCTCGGCGATGCCATCCCCCGCGCTGGAATCGACGACGAGCACTTCGTAAGGCAAAAACGTCTGCGCTTCGAGCATTCGCAGCGTCTCGACCAACAAATCCTTGAGCGTAGGGACACCGGCAGCCACCTGATGGCTGTTGTCGTAGGTCTTGATCACCACCGAGACTTCAGGTCGGTAAGGTTTAGAGTCCATAGCGCCACATTCTAGCATAAGCCCGGGCTTTGTCGAAAAGCCTTTTTATGTCGCGCACAGGCCAGGGAAAAAACGTGCCAGAAGCTCATCCAGGGCATGGATTTCGTAAGTGATCAACACATCCATTGGGCGAGACGCACCGGCCGGATTGTACCAGCACGTGTCGATGCCGTAATCGGAACCCCCTTTGATGTCCGACGTGAGGCTGTCGCCAATGATGAGCACCTCGTCCTTGGATGGATGCCCCATCCGCGCGAAGGCCACGTCAAAAATGCCGGAATGCGGTTTGGAGTGACCCACTTCCTCGGAGATAACGATGACTTCGAAAGCGTCGCCGATGGACGATTGCGCCAACCGCGAGCGCTGCACCGCCTGCAAGCCGTTGGTGATGAGGGCAAGCCGCACCGAGTCGCGCAACGCTGCGATCAAGCGCTCCGCGCCGTCGATCAGGTGGGTGCAGTTTCCCAGATTTTCCAGGTAGCGCACACTGAACTCCGCTGCATCGAGCGCAGAGGCCAATCCAATCGCCGCAAGGAGACGCTCAAAACGCAGCACTTTGATGTGCTCCTGCTCGATCTGACCCAGCTCGAAGTCGCGCCAAAGCTGACCGTTGATCGTGCGGTAGGTGTCCAGGTACGTCGCATCGAAGGCGTAGCCGAACTGTGCGAACGTGTCCGCTAACGCCACGGGCTCGGACTTATCGTAATCAAACAGCGTTCCATCAGCGTCGAAGAGAAACCAGGTATATGTCATTAAATAGCTCCTGTAAACACTTGCAGCGGATCATAATCCACGGCACCACCGCAGCGCAGGATTATGATCCCGCGCAAGCATATGCATGCAAAATCAAGAAAGGTGTTTGACGAAACAACGCCGCCGTTTATGCTGACGTGTCTCGTAATACTTCCACTGTCCCTGAACGTTCTGGTTGGTCTCCAGTTCGGGGTTCGACTCAGCCTTGACGATGCCACGTCGCGCGTAAAGTTGGTTGATGGCATCCATCAAAATCGCGTTCACACCCTTGCCTTGATATTCAGAACGCACAGCGACCAGGTACAAATCCCCGCGATCCCCCTTGCGCAGAGCGTGCAGCAGAGGGACGAAACCGAACGGGAAGAGCCGCCCGCCGGATTTCTGCAAGGCCCTGGATAAGGACGGCATCGTGATCCCGAAGGCCACCAGACGGTCGTTTTCGTCCACCACGAGGGGAACAAATTCAAGCGAGATAAGGCCAAAGTAAAGTTTGATGTAATACTCGATCTGCCTTTCGGACAACGGGACGACGCCGTAGAGATGCTCATATTCATCGTTAAGCACCTCGAACAGCTCGTGCGCGTAAGAAGGCCGCCCTTTCTCATCGCGGGGTCGCAACAACTCTTTCTTGTTCTGGACCTGCAACAGGCGAAGATTGTATCGCCGTTTGGCGAGATCGGCGATTCTGGCAATAGTCGCATCCGGCTCAGACGGGACGGTGATCTCGTACTCCATCCAGTCCACATCTTTTACATAGCCAAGCCGTTCCAGGTGGGCGGGATAATAAGGGTAATTGTAGAACGTGGCCATCGTTCCCAACTCTTCGAAACCTTCAACGAGCATTCCCTCGCGATCCAGATCAGTGAACCCCAAAGGCCCGTGCACAGCAGTCGCCCCTTTCTCCCTGGCCCAGGATTCCACCTTCGCGAAAAGTGCCGTCGACACTGCTGGATCATCCACGAAATCGGGCCACCCGAAGCGCAGATACGGCTGCTGCCATTTCTCGATGGCGCCGCGATTGTGAATGGCGGCAATCCGCCCGACGATCTCGCGCCCACGATAGGCTAACCAGTAGCGCGCCTCGCAGTAGTCGAAGGCGGGATTTTTATCGCGGCGGAACGTTTGGTAGTCGTCCATAAAAAGCGCCGGAACCCAGTAAGGACTGCCCCGATACAGATGGTTAGGAAAGCGGATGAACGCGCGCAGTTCGCGCAAAGTGGTCACTTCTTTGATAGATATGTCCACAGGTAGAGCCCCTCCCAGGCTTGGAACCGGAACCCTTGCGAGGGTCCTGAGCAGATTATACTATGAAACATCACTCAATAACGAAAGCGTCAAACTATGCAATCTCATCCGCAACCTTCACAAAGAGTAGATTAGGCAAATGCGCTCCTTCTTCCCCAAAAATGCACTGGGAAGAAGGAGCGCAAGGCGCAAGATAGGTCGTAAATGGGCGCCTAAGGTGTATACGCCCTTAGAATCAAGGGCAAGTAGATCATATGCGCAGGTCGCTCAACAAACTGCAACACGCCCAGCCGAGACGTATTCTGGTACGATTGGCCGGTGGGATCGTTCCAGATAGCAACGCTGTCTCGCGCGCCGTCGCCATTTTCATCGTTGTTGACCTGGAAGTCAAAACCGATGAATAGACCAGGCTGCGGCATAACCTCGGTCAAGGTAATCGCCGCCTCGACGATGTACGCGCCATCAATGAGCAGCGTCGCGGGCGTGCCGGCAATGACCCTTGTCGCGCTTGTCAGCGTGTCTGCCGAAGCTGCACCACCAAAGCTCTGCTCGTTGTCGAAGTTAACGCGATACTGCCCGTCATCCGCTTCGTAGCTGGTGGTCTTGGCGTTGTTCTGATCGACAAAAACCTCGATGGAGTCTTCTTCCCAGGGATTGTCGCTGACTTTGCTCAAGAGCGTATCGGACACCACCGCGTATACATACAGGTGATTCTCGTCCCACATCGTCTTGACTTTCGCGGTTGCGCCACTGGTGCCCTGCACCCAGACGTTGGTTTCGATCTCCATGGCGTCGTTCCACAGTGAGTCAGCGTAGCCGTCAATGACGGGCGTCCCTTCGATGGCCGTCGTCAACTTGATTTCGTCAATCAACACCAACGTGCCGAATTGGGAGGGGTTCGTGAGCTGGCTATGCGTCGGATCGTTCCACGAGAGCACGGAGTCGTCGCTGCCATCGGTGACGCGAACGTCGAAGCCAAGACGCGTACCGGGAGCGAGCGTCGCCGTTAGCGGGAGGCGCGCTTCCAGGACGTAGCCCTGGGTATCCGTCATGATAACGAAATTCATCCCCAGGAAGGTTTCACTGGGGAAGGTGTAGTAACGGTCATCACCCTCATAGGTTGCGGTCTTGCCGTTGTTTTGATCGATGAAGACTTCCACTTTGTCACCCGCATCCTCCGTAGGATCCTCAACCTTCACGATCAAGTAGAGATTATCCGCATCATCCCAGCGGGTTTGGAAGCTGGCTGTCATCGTTCCGGTAGAGCCGATATCGATCCAGGGCAGCATCTCCCAGAGCGTTTCAGTCATCCCATCCACAACCGGCGTGGCCTCGGAAACAAGTTGTTCCTTGATAAGCACCGGCAACTGGCTGGGGTCAATGATGCCCCAGTAAGCCCACTTGGCCTGCAACTCCTCGTCGAAGAGCAGTGGCAGGTTGATGCGGTCGATCGGAAAGCTGCTTAACCAGGTATGATCATCGGCCAAACCCCAGAACGTCACCGAACCTATGTCAGCCGCGTGGCTGCGGAAGATCTCGAAGATGTCCTTATATCGGTAGCCTTGCTTGATCAGGACTTCTTCCGGCACTTCATCGTAAGAATCCACATCGTTGGTATAGATGCTCATATCCAGCTCGGTAATATGCACTTGCCCCAACTCAGCGAACATCGCGATGGTCTGGTCGATAGCACTTAGCGGCGGGTTTTGGATGTTGATGTGCATCTGCATGCCGATACCGTGGACGGGCACGCCCTGATCCTGCAAATCCTGCACCACATCGTACATACACTGGCGCTTAGCAGGATCGGTCTCGCCGTAATCGTTGAGGATCAACGTGGCGGTAGGCGCTTCCCGGTGCGCGATAGTGAACGCAGTCGAGATGTAATCGGAGCCGGTCAACTCATACCAGCGGCTGCGGCGCAGACAATCATCCTGGCTCGCATCAATCACCTCATTGACCACGTCCCAAACGTTGACCACGTCTTCGTAACGGTTGACGACCGCCACGATATGGTCTTCCAAGCGGTCCAACACCAGTTGTTTGTTCTCTAGTGTCGGCGTAAGTGGTTCGCCAGCGGCGTTCTCGAACATCCACTCGGCGGCCTGCTGGTGCCAGACCAACGTGTGGCCGTGAATCGCGACGTTGTTTGCCCGCGCGAAGTCGGCCAGAGCATCCGCACCGGTCCAGTTGAAAACACCCTCTTCAGGCTGGATCGAACCGGGCTTCATTGCGTTTTCAGCCGTGAGACTGTTGAAGTGTTTGGTGAACAACTCAACGTGACGATCACTAGTAAGCTGTGTTGGTTCGAGCGCCGCCCCAACCAGAAAATCATCCTCATGGAATTCGTAGACCGAGGGAATGTCTTGAATTGGAGGCGGTGGTTCGGTGGATGGCGGTTCGGTCATCACGATGATAACGTCATCGATGTAGAAGCTTGCGGTAGCATCACTACATTCTGCATAAAGGGTCAGCGCATCGGCTGCATCCGTGTACTTGAAAGAGCCGGTCACGCACGACCATGCATCGGAAGTCGTATTGCTGTCGCTGCCTAGCCAGGGATACGAGCTCGAACCACCAACGGTATATTCCAGCGCGAAGTTTGTCCGGAAAGGCCCTAATCCTTCCGCCAGGCGAATACACCCGGTGATTTGATAGGTGGCACCAACCTCCAACAGGGTCAGCACGTTCAGGGCCGGCCCATTCCACCCATCCGTTCGTCCCGTCACCTGTAGCGCATAGTCGCCCGTGTGCACCGTATCGGTGACCACCGTCACCGTAGCCCCGCGACCATACCAATCCTGCGTCGTGTTATCCTCGAAGTCATAAATGAAGAGCGCAGTCGGCGGTGGTGGCGAAGTCATCACGATGGCGATGTCATCAATGTAAAACGAGGCTGTAGCATCCGAGCTTTCTGCGTACAGATTCAGCGTTTCGGCTTCCTCCGTGTACTCGAAGGAACCACTCATACACGCCCAATCGGCGTCTGTCGTGTTGTTTTCCACCCCTAACCAGGGATACGCGGTTGATCCACCGACAGGCGTATACTCAAGCGCGAAGTTCGTCCGGGCTGCTGGAGTTCCAGCCGCCAGACGGATGCACCCGCTAATCTCATAAGTCGCACCGACCTCCAGCAAGCTCAGCACATTGACGGCAGGGCCATTCCATCCATCGGTGCGCCCAGTGACCTGAAGCGCATAGCCGCCCATGTGAACCGTATCGCTGACCACAGTCACCGTAGCTCCACGCCCATACCAGCCTTGCGTCGTCGCGTCCTCGAAGTCATATGTGGCGACGGCTGGCGTAGGTGGCGGCGAGGTCATCATGATAGTAACATCGTCGATGTAGAAGGAAGCCGTGGTACTTGCGCTTTCCGCGTACAGGGTCAATGTCTCGGCTTCTTCGGTGTATTCGAAAGTGCCGCTCATACACGCCCAATCGGCATCGGTTGTGTTGTCTTCCACACCCAACCAGTGCCACGAGGTCGAGCCACCTACCGGCTTGTACTCTATCCCGAAGTTCGTTCGAGTCACCGGAGTTCCGGCCACCAGCCGAACACACCCGCTGATCTCGTAAGTCGCACCGACTTCCAACAAACTCAGCGCATTGATGGCAGGGCCATTCCATCCCTCGGTGCGCCCTTCCACTTGAAGGCTATGAGTTCCGGTGTGAGCTACGGTCGTCACCGAAGTCACTGTTACTCCGGTTCCACGCCCCCACCAGCCCTGCTCGCCATCCTCAAAGTCATACTCCGCAACGACAGTGGCCTGCGGCACGAGGGGTTGCACGACTACAGGTTCGGCGAGAGCCATTGACGGGGATAGCAGGCCGATCAAATAGGCCAATACAACAAACAGCGAAAGGCGCGTACGCCAATTCCGTTTCGAAG
>JBJYXQ010000030.1:0-1813 GCA_046260035.1 Anaerolineae bacterium | reverse complement strand
CAGCAGTATCGCCGTGAGCCGCAGGCAGCCTGGGAGCTTTGGCCGAAGAAGATGTTCATCAACAAAGCACCGGTGCCTCTCTATCTGGTGCGTCCTGAAACGCAGGTTGCCAAAGCCTTCTGGCTGCAGGTGGAAATGCTGGACATTTCTGCTGGCCTGGATACCGAAGCGGGCCGCATCATCTGCCTCACTGATATTACTGAGAAAACCTCCCTCCAAGAAGAATTGAGCCGTTTCCACGCGGTTATTGCTCACAAACTGCGCACACCTCTCGTGCCGATTTACACTGGTTTGACGTTTCTTCTCGAACAGGTGCCGACCATGTCTCAGGAGGACATTCTGATGTTTATTCAGAACGCTGCCGAAGGTGCCGAGCATCTGTATAACGAAGTTGAGCAGATTGTCCGTTACCTGGGCGCGCCGCGCATTGCAGCGCCGGATCTGGCATTCTCTCTCGCGGATTTTGATGCGCTCATCAAGAGCATTGGCGATGAGTTGTTGCTGTCTGATATAACCATCTCTGGCCTGGAAGCTGTGCAGGACATCCACTTAATGCTCTCCAGTTGGAGCCTTGAAGCGATTTTGTGGGAGATTCTGGAAAATGCCAGGAAATTCCACCCGCGCAAGATGCCGGTGATTATGATAAACGTTGCCAAAACCGGTGTGCAACAGGTGCAGATTCAGGTATGGGATGATGGCCTGACCCTCTCACCGGAGCAATTGGTTCATATGTGGATGCCGTACTATCAAGGCGATAAATTCGCGACAGGCCAGGTCGCCGGGATGGGATTGGGCCTTTCCATGGTAGCCACGCACGTGTGGAGTGTGGGTGGTTCGTGCCGCAGCTTCAACCGGGAGGATGGGCCCGGCATTGTGATAGAACTTGTGCTCCCGTGTAGCAACTGCTAATGGGAACCCCAGAAAAAATCCCGACATTTGTCGGGATTTTTTCTGGGACAGGCTTGGTGATGAGGAATATATGCCAAATAGAGACGATCCATTTGAGCCGCAGTTAACTGATGCCCAGCGTGCGTTGCTGGATGAATTGACGACGCCAACGTCGATCCAGGCTTACCTGGACAGCATTCCGTACGCACCGGAGGACCGCAACCGCTGTCCGCTGAATGTGTTGCGGGACCGCCGGGCACATTGCCTGGATGGCGCGCTCTTTGCCGCAATGGCGTTGCGCCGTATCGGGCAGCCGCCGGTGGTCATCGACTTGCTGCCGGAGCCAGGCACAGACGACGATCACGTGCTGGCGATTTACAAGCGCGAAGGTCACTTCGGCGCAGTCGCCAAGTCCAACTACGTGGGCTTGCGCTTCCGCGAGGCCGTATATCGCACGCTGCGTGAGTTAGTGATGTCGTATTTCGAGGTGTTCTATAACGTGAAAGGTGCGAAGACCCTGCGGAGCTACACCCGCCCGTTGAACCTGTGCGTTTTTGATCCGCAGCACTGGACGTGGGATGATGTCGGCGCCGATGCAATCGAGGCGCGTCTCAAGACGCTACGACAGACTCCGGTTGTGACACCGTCGATGGTTGCGTCTCTTTCGCCGGTCGATGTTCGTTCGTACGAAGCGGGGATGCTGGGTGCGAATCCTGATGGGCTTTACGTACCCAAGGAGGCATGATGACCCTGGCCGAAAAGCTCATTTGCTGGGCTGAGAAGCTGCGTGATGTTTCGGCGTTGGGCTTGCACTTCTCGAAGAATATCTACGATCGCGAGCACTTCAAGACGGTGCAGGACATCGCGATGGAGATGCACGCACTGGCGACGGACACGCCGTTGGCGGAGATGGAGCCGCTGCGCG